>DATFRX010000458.1:0-3176 GCA_035262905.1 Nocardioidaceae bacterium | reverse complement strand
CTTCGAGGACGGGGTGTTCCGGCTGGTGTTCCCGATCGACCCGACCGACACGGCCGTCGGCGTCATGCAGGCCCGCGAGCACCGGTTCGAGGCGGCGTCGATCGAGCGGATCTTCAACGTCAGCAGCGTCGCCGTGGTCGGGGCAAGCCGGCGCGAGGACACCATCGGCCGGGTGCTGATCCGCAACCTGGTGCTCGGCGGCTTCACCGGCGCGGTCTACGCGGTCAACAAGTACGCCGAGGCGATCTCCGGTCTGCCTGCCTACGACTCGGTGCAGGCCATCCCGGGCGACGTCGAGCTTGCCGTGATCGCGGTGCCGGCCGGGTCGGTCGCCGACGTGGTGCTCGACTGCGCGGCCAAGGGCGTACGCGCGCTGGTGGTCATCTCGTCCGGCTTCGCCGAGACCGGGGAGGAGGGCCGACGGGAGCAGCGCCGGCTGGTCGGCCTGTCGCGCAGCTACGGCCTGCGGCTGGTCGGCCCGAACTGCCTCGGCGTGATCAACACGGCGGCCGCGGTATCGCTCAACGCCTCGCTCTCGACGGTGATGCCGCCCCGCGGCCGGGTCGGGTTCTTCTGCCAGTCCGGCGCGCTAGGGGTGGCGATCCTGGAGACGGTCGAGCGCCGCGGACTGGGTCTGTCGACCTTCGTGTCGGCGGGCAACCGGGCCGACGTCTCCGGCAACGACCTGCTGCAGTACTGGGAGGAGGACGACGCCACCGAGGTCGTGCTGCTCTATCTCGAGTCGATCGGCAATCCGCGCAAGTTCTCCCGGATCGCCCGTCGGGTCGGGCGGCGCAAGCCGATCGTGGCGGTCAAGTCCGGGCGTACGACGCAGGGCATCCCGGTCGGTCACGCCGTCCGTCGTACCACCGCACCGCAGGCGGCCGTCGACGCGATGTTCCGCCAGGCCGGCGTGCTCCAGGTCGACACGCTCGACGAGATGCTCGACGTGGCGCAGCTGCTTGCCCACCAGCCACTGCCCCGGGGACCGCGGGTCGCTGTCGTCGGCAACTCCGACGCACTCGGACTGCTGGCGGCCGATGCGGCCACTGCGGTCGGGCTCGCGGTCCGGGAGCCGGTGGCACTCGGAGCCGACGCGACCGCCGAGGACTTCGAGCTGGCCCTCGACGACGCCATCGACAACCCCGAGGTGGACGCGGTCGTCGCGGTCTACATCCCGCCGCTGAACACCACGGGCGAGGCGGTCGCGAACGTGCTCGCCGCGGTGGGGGAGCAGTCGGACAAGCCGATCGTGTCGACCTTCCTCGCCAGTCACGGTGTGCCTGAGCTGTTGCGGGTCGCCGACGTCGAGGTCGAGGGCGCGGCCGGCCGCGGGTCGGTCCCGTCCTACCCGGCCCCGGAGATGGCGGTCCGGGCGCTGGCCAACGTCGTCTCCTACGCCGCATGGCTCGGCAAGCCGACCGGTCGGGTGCGCAACTACGACGACCTCAGGCGCGACGACGCCCGACGGCTCGTCACCGAGCTGACCAAGCCGGGCTCTGACGGCGTCGACCTCGACCGCGACCAGCTGACCGAGCTCCTCGGTGCCTACGGACTCGAGGTGGCAACTGGCCCGGTCGACGAGTCCGAGGGGGAGGTGCGGCTGCAGATCGAGTCGTTCGAGGACCCGCTGTTCGGCCCGGTCCTGTCGTTCGGCGTGCACGGCGCCCCCAGCGACCTGCTCGGGGACCGGGCCTATCGGATCCCGCCGCTGACCGACGCCGACGCCCAGGCGATGGTGCGGGAGATCCGGGCCGCCCCGTTGCTGTTCGGCTACGGCGGCGCTCCGACCGTCGACGTGGAGGCGATCGAGGACGTCCTGCAGCGGCTGGCGCATCTGAAGAACGACCTGCCTGAGGTGGCGCGTCTGGAGCTGACTCCCGCTGTGGCCAGCCCGGACGGGGTCCGGATCGTCGACGTCAACGGCCGCGTGGTCCCGGCGCCGGACGCCCGGGCCGATGCGCTCGTACGCCGGATGGGCGAACCGGTCGGACTCGGCGACACACAGGCGGACTGAGCAGCCCTCTCGTGCAAGACTGAGCCCATGGCAGAGCACGGACATCGATCCCCTGACGGCCACGGTCGGGCTGCGCTCCGGTCGGCCGGCCACCCGGGCGCCGATCGGTCCGGCGAGCTCTCCAGTGCGATCGACGCCAGCGGCTACCACCCGACGATCGTCGCCGACGGCATCGCGGCGGCGCTGGCCGGCGAGCCGGTGCGCTCGTTCGTGGTCCACCACGAGCCGACCTTCGACCGCGAGGAGATCCGCCGCCACGAGACGGTCGTCGTGATGACCCCGACCCGGTTGATCGTCGCCCACACCGACGAGCACGCGGCCGACGACCTGCTGCCGCAGCCGTACACGTCGACCACGACCGAGGCGATCCCGCTCATCAGCGTGCAGTCGGTCGTCGTCAACCGGATGGTCGCCAACCCGGAGAAGTACGCCGGCGAGGCAGAGCCGCCGACGGTCAGCGAGGCGGTCCTCACCGTCGGATGGGGCGCGGTCGGCCGGCTCGACCTGGAGCCCGCGACCTGCTCCGACCCCAACTGCGAGGCCGACCACGGCTACACGGGGACGGTGACCTCCGACGACTTCTCGCTGCGGATGAGCGCCGCCGCCGACGGAGCGGAGGCGCTGGACCAGCTGCTGGCCTTCGCCGCCGACCTGTCCGAGGCCACCGCGCGTCGATGACGGGGGACACCCGGTTCGTCGCGCCGCGCTATCGCGAGCGTTCGCTGTCCGACCTGCTGCCGAGCGTCGCCGGCGCGATGGGGATCGCCGACTACGACAACCCGCTCGGGCTGCCGGCGTCGCGGCGCTACGTCGTCGTGATGGTGGACGGTCTGGGCTGGCACCTGCTGCGCCAGCATGCCGATCGGGCGCCCTACCTCGCGTCGATGCTCTCGGGGGAGTCGCCGCTGACCTGCGGGGTGCCCTCCACGACGGCGTCCAGCCTGACGTCGCTCGGGACCGGGCTGGCGCCGGGCGAGCACGGCCTGGTCGGCTACACCAGCCGGATCCCCGGCACCAATCGACTGCTCAACGCGCTCAAGTGGGACGACGACGTCGACCCGTTGGCCTGGCAGCCGGAGCCGACCCTGTTCGAGCGGCTGGCCGACCATGGCGTACGGGTCTCGGCCGCCAACAAGGGGTCGTTCCGTGGCAGCGGCCT
>DATFRX010000457.1:0-9283 GCA_035262905.1 Nocardioidaceae bacterium | reverse complement strand
GACCACGGGCCTGCGGCATCAGGTGCGGGCCACGTCGGTCGTGTGGCGCCGAGAGCTGGTCCGCTTCCTCCGCGACCGGACCCGGATGCTGACCGGACTCGTACAGCCGCTGCTGTTCCTGTTCGTGCTCGGCACTGGCCTCTCGAGTCTGGTCGCGCGCGGCACCGATCTCGACTTCCGTACCTTCCTCTACCCCGGCATCGTCGCGATCTCGGTGCTGTTCACCGCCACGTTCGCGGGCATCTCGCTGGTCTGGGACCGGGAGTGGGGGTTCCTGCGCGAGATGATGGTCGCGCCGGTGAGCCGGGCGTCGATCCTGGTTGGCAAGGCGTTCGGCGGCGCCACTGTCGCGACCGCGCAGAGCCTGGTGATGCTGGCGCTGTGCGGCGTGGTCGGCATCCCGTACAACCCGGTGATGCTGCTCGAAATGGTCATCTTGCTCTATCTCGCCGGATTGATGCTGACCTCGATGAGCCTCGCGATGGTGGTCCGGATCAAGCAGTTCCAGTCCGCGTTCCCACTGGTCCAGATGATCATCACGCCGATGATGTTCCTGTCCGGCGCGATGTTCCCGTTGTCGGGCCTGCCGCGATGGCTGGACATCCTCACCACGCTGAATCCGCTGACGTACGCGGTCGAGCCGATGCGACACGTCGTCTTCTCGCATCTGGATCTGTCGCCGACCGACCAGGCGACCCTGGATCCCGGCCTGACCTGGGGCAACTGGCCGGTGCCGATCATGGTCCAGGTGGGTGTGGTGGTCGTGGTGACGGTGGGCCTGCTGCTGATCGCGATCGCTCGTTTCGACCGTACGGAGTGAGCGATCTGCGGGTAACTGCGTGCCCTGCGTTGACCGCTTAGCTCGGGGACGTAGAGTGGGCGGCTGGCTGGACCGCGCCCAGCGGACATCTTCATGACCCCGACATCCGGCCTGCACGCCCGTGATCCGATTTGAAAATGTCACCAAGGCCTATAACTCCAGCAAGCGCCCGGCCCTCGATGCGATCGACGTCGACGTCGACAAGGGCGAGTTCGTCTTCCTGGTCGGTGCGTCCGGCTCCGGCAAGTCGACCTTCCTGCGCCTGATCCTGCGGGAGGCGAGGCCGTCCAGTGGACGGGTCTACGTCGCCGGCAAGGAGATCAACCGGCTGGCCGGCTGGAAGATCCCCAGTCTGCGGCGGCAGATCGGCACCGTCTTCCAGGACTTCCGGCTGCTTCCGAACAAGTCCGTGTCCGAGAACGTCGCCTTCGCGCTGCAAGTGATCGGCAAGCCGCGTCGCGTCATCCAGCGGGTCGTGCCGGAGACGCTTGAACTGGTCGGGCTGTCGGGCAAGGGGGACCGGATGCCCGACGAGCTGTCCGGCGGCGAGCAGCAGCGGGTCGCGGTGGCCCGGGCGTTCGTCAACCGGCCGATGATCCTGATCGCCGACGAGCCGACCGGAAACCTGGACCCGACGACCTCGGTCGGCATCATGAAGCTGCTCGACCGGATCAACCGCACCGGCACCACCGTCCTGATGGCCACCCACGACTCAGGAATCGTCGACCAGATGCGCAAGCGCGTGATCGAGCTGGACTCCGGACGCGTGATCCGCGACCAGACGCGCGGCGTCTACGGCTACCAGAACTGACTCCCCCGGGAAACCATGCAGATCAAATACATCTTCTCCGAGCTCGGTACAGGCCTGCGGCGCAACATCTCGATGTCGATCTCGCTGATCGTCACGATGTTCGTCTCGCTGACGCTGGTCGGCTTCGCCATCATGGTGAACTCGCAGACCAACAAGACCGAGCAGTACTTCGGCGACCGGCTCCAGTTGCAGGTCATGCTCTGCTCCGAGGAGACCAGCACCGGTCCCTGCATCGAGGGGGAGGTCACCGACGCGGAGCGCAAGGCGATCGAGTCCGCGCTCAACGACAACCCCGAGGTGGAGGCGGTCGACTTCCGCAGCCAGCGCGAGGCGTACAAGAAGGCCGAGCAGCTCTACGGTCAGACGCCGGCCGGTGCGAAGCTCTTCGAGGTCACCTCGGCGAAGGACTTCTCCTCGTCATACTTCGTGACGCTGAAGGATCCCAACGAGTTCGCGGGTGTCCAGGGACAGGTGACCGGCATGGCCGGGGTCTCGGCGACGAAGAACCTCAGCGAGGAGCTCGAACCGCTCTACAAGCTGCTCAGTTGGGCCTGGCGATGGTCCTTGATCATCGCGGGCATCCTGATCATCGCGGCGATCCTGCAGGTGTCCAACACGATCCGGTTGACGGCGTATGCCCGTCGAAGAGAGATCGGGATCATGCGATTGGTCGGCGCCTCGACATGGCACATTCAGATGCCGTTCGTCCTGGAGGCGGTGCTGGCGGCGACCATCTCTGGTTTATTGGCCTGTGCGGCGCTGGCCGCGTTCGTCCAGTTCTTCATCAACGGCTTCATCCTGGACTCGTCGCTCTATACCGTGACGGACTGGGTCGGGTGGAGTGAGGCGTTCCGGGCCGGCATCGTGACCTTGGGATTTGCCGTGCTTTTGGGCCTGATCCCGACACTCGTGATGACACGTAAATACCTAGATGTTTGATAGCCATCCGTTACGGTCGGATGGAGTGTCCCCGACGGACAGGTACTGAACCCATGGCTCGACTCCGCCCGCACGGTCGTCGCCAGTGGATCGTTGCGACGGCGCTGGCCAGCGCCCTCGGGGTGCTCGCCACGACCGCGTCGACGCCGCAGGTTCCGGCGTCGGCGGCCTCGATGTCGTCCGACCCCGATCACAAGCGCAACGAGCTCAAGGACCGCAAGTCCGACGTCAACGATCGCCTGAACGGCGCGCACGCCGACCTCGACGAGTCCAGCGCCGAGCTGCAGGCAGCCGTTCGCGCCCTGAACTCGGCGCAGACCAAGCTGACCGCGGCCCAGAACAACCTGGCCCGCACCCGAGGTCAGTTGCAGGCGGCCGAGGCGCTGGATCAGCGGATGCAGGAGCGGCTGGCCGACGCCGAGCAGCGGCTGTCCGATGCCAGGGACGCTCTCGCTGACGCCCGGCACGACGTCCGGAACGCCAAGGACCGGCTCGCCGATTTCGTCGTGGCGTCCTACGAGTACGGCAGCCCCGGCCTGGTGAGTCTCGGCATCGTCCTCCACGGCGGCAGTCCCTCGGAGTACGGCGAGCGGATCTCGCTCGCGGACTCGGTCGTCGACGCGCAGTCCGGCGTGATCGACGACCTGGAGGCCAACGAGAAGCTGTCGCAGGCTCGCGAGGCGGCCGTCGAGACGCTGCGTGACGAGGTCGCGAAGGCGCGCCAGGCGGCCCGCGAGAACCTGATCCGCAAGCGGGCGCTCGAGCAGAAGGCCGAGGAGCAGACCCAACAGGTCCAGGCGCTCGTGGCGCAGCGTCAGGCGGCCGAGCAGCAGGCCGAGGCGGCCAAGCAGGTCGACCTGCAACGGATCAAGACGCTCGAGGCCAAGCGCGAGCAGATCAAGGACCGGCTGCAGCGGATCGCCGAGCGGCAGAACGGCCCCGGCATCACGGTCAACAACTCCGGCGGCTGGCTGTCCTACCCGGTGACCAACCCGATCATCACCTCGCCCTACGGCATGCGGATGCACCCGATCCTGCACGTCTGGAAGCTGCACGACGGCACCGACTTCGGCGTCGACTGCGGCACCCCGGTCTATGCGGCGGCGAGCGGGACGGTGATCTCGGCCTACTACGACGACGCCTACGGCAACCGGCTCACGATCAACCACGGCAACGTCAACGGCGTGGCTCTCGCGACGTCGTACAACCACCTGACGAGCTTCGCGGCGAGCGTCGGTGAGCACGTCAAGCGTGGCGAGCTGGTCGCCTACTCCGGCACGACCGGCTGGTCGACCGGATGCCATCTGCACTTCATGGTCTACGAGAACGGCTCGACCGTCGATCCGATGAGCTGGCTGTAGGCAGCAGGCTGCGCCGCGAAGTCGCTTGCGTCGTACGGAATACTGGCGCGGATGGCCAAGGAACACGGGCGCAAGGTCGTGACGACCAATCGCAGGGCACGTTACGACTACCACGTCGAGGACACCTACGAAGCAGGCCTCGTGCTCACGGGCACCGAGGTCAAGTCGTTGCGTGCCGGACGCGCCACGCTCACCGACGGTTTCGCTGAGGTCGACGGCGGTGAGGCCTGGCTGCTCGGTGTCTACATCCCGGAGTACACCCAGGGCACCTGGACCAACCACGACCCGCGTCGCCGGCGCAAGCTGCTGCTGCACCGCAACGAGATCGACCGGATGGCATCCAAGGTCGCCGAGCGCGGGCTGACGCTGGTGCCGTTGTCGCTGTACTTCAAGGACGGCCGCGCCAAGGTCGAGCTCGCCCTGGCCCGCGGCAAGCGGACCTACGACAAGCGCCAGGCGCTGGCCGCGAAGGAGGCCAAGCGCGAGGCCGAGCGGGCGATGGGCCGTCGCTCCAAGGGCTACGACGAGTGACTGGTCCGGCGACCGACACCGAGGTCCCGGCCTGGTGGCGCCGGCTCGGTCTGCCGGGTCTCGCCGACATCCACGTGCATTTCCTGCCGCCGCCGGTGATGCAGCGGGTCTGGGAGCACTTCGACTCCGCCGGGCCGCTGATCGGCCGGCCGTGGCCGATCCACTACCGAGGCAGCGACGACGAGCGACTCGCCACGCTTCGCGAGCTCGGTGTCCGATGGCACGGGGCCCTGCCGTACGCCCATCGGCCCGGTATCGCCACCTACCTGAACGACTGGGCCGTCGACTTCGCGGACCGGACGCCGGGTTGTCTGCGCTGCGCCACGTTCTATCCCGAGCCGGGTGTCGTGGACGAGGTCGATCGGCGGCTGGCGGCGGGCACCCAGGTGTTCAAGATCCACATCCAGGTCGGTGACTTCGACGTACGCGATCCGGCCCTCGACCCGGTCTGGGGACGGCTGGCCGAGGCGGGCACGCCGGTCGTCGTCCACGCCGGCTCCGGCCCGGTGCCCAACCGGCACACCGGCCCGAGTCCGATGGCCGACCTGCTCGCGAGGCATCCCCGGCTCTGCGCGGTCATCGCCCACCTGGGCTCGCCGGAGTACGAAGAGTTCGTCTCGCTCGCCGAACGGCACGAGCGGGTCCACCTCGACACGACAATGGCGTTCACTGACTTCTTCGAGGCCGATGCGCCGGTGTCTCGGTCGCTGCTCCCACGCCTGGCCGACCTCGGCGACCGCATCCTGCTCGGGTCGGACTTCCCGAACATTCCGTACGAATACGCTCATCAGCTCGACGCGCTGGACGAGCTCGGACTCGGCGACGACTGGCTGCGCGCGGTGTGCTGGGACAACCCGGTGCGGCTGCTCGGGCTGCCGGGATAGCCGGTCAGGAATAGTCGGGCGATCCAGTACGCTATGCGACGTACAACTCAAGAGGGGCTGATCGGTTTCGACTTCGGTCGTTAGGTTCAGGAGAAGCGGGTCGAGGACCCAGGGTCATCTCGTTAACGATCCTTGGAACCCATAACTGCCAAGGCTAAGCAGGCAGACTTCGCCCTCGCCGCCTAAGGCGACTAGGTGAAGGGTCGGCCTGGGATTGCCTCCGTCCCAGTCACCGGCCTCATTGCGGAGGCTCGCTGGTCAGGTCTCGCCGCGGGATCTGATCGGGACTTTTACGCGGCTGAGCCCGTCGGTGACGTTGTCTGCACGAGCACCGGGGCTGAGAAAACGCCATGCGGACTGCACCCGGAGAAGTCCTGAGTCAGCGTCGGAGGACGCGGGTTCGATTCCCGCCAGCTCCACTCGACACACCGTCTGGTCAACGCCCCGTTGGCCAGGCGGTCGCAGGTCAGTCGCTGTTCTCGACCCCGTGGGCAGACCCGAGCTCTCGCAGCCCTTCCTCGATGTTGTCGCGCGCCTCGGAGTAGTCCCGGAAGGCAGCGGCGTCGCCGAGCTCGAGCAGCCAGCTCTCGAGCCGCTGGCGGTACTCCCGCTCGAAGTTGCGCAGGTCCCGGAGCTCGCGGATGAGCTTGTCGCGCTCGTGATGCTCGCGCTCGGCCTTGAAGTCGCGGGCAGCCTTGACGATCTTGAGCTGATCGACGAGCTCCTGCAGGCCGAGTGCGGTCTCGTTGGGCGTGCGATCCCCGGAGTCCAGGAGCAGCTCGAGGATCTGGCGCCGAAGCACGTCCTCGGGGGTGGCCTGAGCCGAGTGGATCCGCTCGTTGAGGGCTCGCAGACTGCCGGTGAGCTCGTCGTCGCTGTCCTGCGGCGGCGCATCCGCAGGCTGCTCCGCCGCCCGATCGAAGGTCCGGGGAGCTACCCGCGGGGCCTTCGGCTCGCTCGGGCCGCGGGCCCGCCCCTGCAGTACGGCGTCCTCTGGGGTGCTGCTGACCAGCTGTCGCGCCTGCTGGAGATCCATGTCGAAGTTCGGCGGCAGATCCTCCTCGCCGAGCTCGCCGTTGTCGAGGAGCTTCTCGATGTCCGGCAGGAACTGGGCGAGCATCTCGACGCTGTTGAGGAAGTCCTGGGTCAGCTCCTCCAGGCTCACGTAGCGCTCGCGCGCATTCTGCACCGCGTACAGGAACTTGTTGAGCCGGTTGAGCCGAGCCGGCGGCCAGGTCAGGAAGCCTAGTGGGATCCCGAGGATCAGCGAGAGCTCCTGCCCTTCGCTGAGGCGCACCGGACGCTCGCCGGCCTCGATGCGTCCGACCGTGCTCTGGTGGAAGTTCGAGAACCCGGCCGCGGCCATCTTCTTGGCGAGCGCGGTCTGCGACATCTCCTTCTGCTCCCGCGCCGCCCGGAGGTTCTCGCCGAACCAGCGCTCTCGGTCGGTGGCAGTCGATCGCTGCTGGGTCTCGGACACCCGGCGAGACTATCACGTACGGGTGGAGCTTCCGACCCGTAGCAGCGTATCCGCTGTCGCGGCCCGGATCGCCTGCGTCAATGCCCGCTTCGCGGGTCCGGTCGCAGCTGGTTCAGCGGATCCGGCCCCATCAGCCGCCACGCGGCCCGACCGGTCACGGTGGCATGGGCTCGGGCGCCCGGCCAAGCTCTGATCAAGGGTAAGGCGTTCAGAACATTCTTCTCGGTGAGCGTTGCCGACGCCTTGGGCGCGGGCGGCTGGGACTCGGTCAGCCCCGCCGACAGAGTCCCCGCCAGGTAGAGTCCGCCGGCGGCGAGGCCGACAGCAGCGACCTGCGTGAACCTGCCGCTCATGCTCCTCAGTGTAGGTCTGCTGCCGTCGTCACGAGTCTGATCGCCTGACCGGGCGACCCCTCGACGATGCGAAGCAGTAGCCGCGCCCGCTGTCGGGTTCGCCGTACGAGTGCCGCGTTGGGCAAGTCGCTCTCGGTCGCCTTCCGCAAGGCTTCGTCCTCGCTCTTGCTGCCCGCGAGGTGCCGGGCGACCAGCCGAGCCTCGAGCACGGCCGGATCCGCGTCGAGGTACCACGCCTCGTCCAGCGCCGGTCGGACCGCGGCCCAGTCGCCGGTGTCCAGCAGCAGGTAGTTGCCCTCGGTGACGACGATCCGTACCTCGGGGGTGAGGACGACTCCGTTCGGCACGGTCGCCTCGATGCTCCGATCGAAGGTCGGCCACCCGACGTCGGAGTTGCCGTCGGCCCGTGCCGTGGCGAGCAGCCGCCCGTACCCGGCCGCGTCGAAGGTGTCCGGCTCGCCCTTGCGGTGCAGTGCGTCGATCCGGCGAAGCTCCGCGTTGGACAGGTGGAAGCCGTCCATCGGCGCCACCTCGGCGATCCGGCGGCCGGCGGCCCGGTTGAGCTCGTCCCGCACCGCCAGCGCCAGGGTCGATTTCCCGGCCGCCGGCGGTCCGGCGATGCCGAGGACGTAGCGCCGCCGCGGATCGGTCCGTCGATCGGCGCGATCTGCGACCGCCGCGGCCAGGGCCGCGAGCGAGACGTCGCCCATCAGGCCGGATCCAGCTGCCCACGGGCCAGCGCGGCGACGTCGGCATGCGTGCCGAACCACACGTCGTCGTGACCGCGGATGTGGTCGAGCAGTTCGCGCAGGACAACTAGCCGCGACCGGTGGCCGATCACATGCGGGTGCAGCGTGAGCTGGAACAGCCCGCCGTCGGCGTACGCCTCGTCGAACTCGTCCCGCCAGATCTCGAGCGCGCCACGTGGAGGCGTGTACGGCCGGGAACCGGTGAACCGGTCCATCGTGAAGTACGGCGCGTCGTCCCGGATCCACTCGCACGGCACCTCGATCAGCCCGGTCCGTCGGCCCCTGGCCAGCACCTCGTACGGCTCGTCGTCGGCCATCAGGGAGGAGTCGTAGCCGAAGCCGAGCTCGAGGATCACGTCGAGTGTGTACGGCGAGAAGTCCCAGCTCGGCGTCCGGATGCCCTGGGGTCGGTGCCCGGTCAGACGCTCGAGCGTGTCGATCGAACGGCCGGTAAGGTCGAGCTCCTCGTCGCGTTCGAGCAGCGCATTGCGCTCGTGGATCCAGCCGTGCACGGCGACCTCGTGGCCGGCGTCGACGTAGGCCTCGACCTCCTCCGGATGCAACAGCGCCGAGACGGCCGGGATGAAGAAGCTCGCCGGGATCTCGAGCTCACTCAGCAGGCGAAGGATGCGTGGGACCGCGACGCGGGCGCCGTACTCGCCCTGGCTGAGCTTCCCGGGGCTGGTCTCGCCGTCGCGGAGTGGAATCGTCTCGTGGTCGGAGTCGAACGACAGGGCCACCGCCACGCGGGCATCGCCGGGCCAGCGCGGCGGCACCAGCCTCCGACCGGCCCGCACCGCCTCGACATGACCACGCCAGGTCGGCTCGGACCACTGCCACGGTTGCTCGGCCGTCTCGCTCCGACTCGACATCGCCTGCGACCTCCGTCTGGCTAGCCTGCTGCTGTGCGGTCCGACCTCATTCTGCTGTCGCGAGTCGCCTATCGCGATCGGGACGTCTCCGGACCGCGGCTGCGGAGCCTGCTCGCCCTCCTCGCCGGTGATCTGCGCGCCGGACGAAGCTCCGGTCGGCTCATCGAGGGACTCTGGCCCGACGAGCAGCCAGAGAACCCGCACAAGGCGTTGCAGATCCTGGTGTCTCGGACCCGGTCCCAGCTCGGCGCCGATCTGATCGCGAACACGCCCACGGGTTATCGCCTCGCACTCGACGAGGACCAGGTCGACGCGGCGATCGTCGTACGCCTGGCGACCGAAGCGGCTCGGCAGGCCAGGGCCGGTGACCACGCGGCGTCGCTGACGGCCGCCGAGGATGGCCTCGCGCTGTGGGATGGCCCGCCGACCGAGGACGCGACAGCCGACGACCCACTTGCGATGCTGCGAGCCGACCGGGTCGCG
>DATFRX010000456.1:0-4026 GCA_035262905.1 Nocardioidaceae bacterium | reverse complement strand
CACTGTCGTCGGCGGCGACCCACAACTCCGCATCGACCGCCCGGCTGGTCGCATCGCGCAGATGGTCCGCATAGTCGTCGGACTCCCCGAGGTACCCGTCGGCGGTGTACGCCTCGACCGTGAGATCGCCGACGACGGCGTACTCATCCGGCGACGCCAGCCGAATCTGTACCCGCGACCCCCGCTCGACCGCGGTCATCACACGCCCGTCGTGTTGCGGGGGTAGGCGATCTCCGGATCGGTCAGGACGTTGACCAGGTAGGGCCCGCCGGAGCGGAATGCCCGGTCGAGCGCCGGCCCGATGTCCGACGGTGCGGTGACGGTCTCCCCGTCGCCGCCGAGCGCCCTGGCCACGTCGTCATAGCCGGTGCCAGGCTTCAGCTCGGCGGCGACGTGGTAGCCGTAGAGGAACTGCATCGGGTGCTTCTCCAAGCCCCATGCCGCGTTGTTGCCCACGATCATCACGACGGGCAGGCCGTGTCGCACGAGGGTGTCGACGTCCATCAACGACATGCCCGCAGCGCCGTCGCCGAGCAGCAGGACGACCTGGGACGAGGGACGGGCGACGCGCGCTGCCATCGCGGCACCGAGGCCGGCGCCGAGGCAGCCGAACGGTCCGGGATCGAGCCAGCCGCCTGGCCGACGCGGCTCGATGTACTTGCCCGCGAACGACACGAAGTCGCCCCCGTCGCCGATCACCACGGCGTCGTCGTCGAGTCGCGGGACCAGTTCGCCGTAGATCCGAGCCGGATGGATCGGGTCGGAGTCGGCGGCCAGCAACTCGGCATCGGCCTCAGTTGCGGCAGCGATCGCCCCGGTGAGGGTGTCGATCCACGAGCTCCAGTCGGGCTTCCGTGCGGCCTGCTCCACGGCATTTGCGAGGCCGTCGAAGCAGGCGGTGAGATCACCGGCGGCGGAGCCGGCCAGCTCGACATGACTGGCGATCTGGTCGGCCGCGTCGGCGATGTGGACGACCTGTGCCGCGGGTCGGTTGTCCTTGCCGCCGAACGATCCGTAGCCCAAGCGGAAGTCGAGTGGCGCTCCGACGACGATCGCCAGATCGCAGTGTCCGAAGGCGATTCGGCGCGCCTTGGTGACGAGCAGCCGGTGTCCGCCCGGCACGATGCCGCGGCCCATGCCGTTGGCGATCACCGGCACACCGAGCCGCTCGACGAACGCGGCAGCCGCCGTCTCGGCCCGGTCCGACCAGACGTCGGTGCCGATCACCAGCACCGGCCGCTCGGCGCGCGACAACAGCTCGGCGATCGCAGCCAGCGCATCGCCGTCGGGCTCGGCACCGCGTGGCGACTTCGCGGCCGGCGGCTCGATCTCCACGCGCGAGAAGAGCTGGTCCATGGGCACATCGACGAACGCCGGCCCGCGATGCGAGCTTCCGGCGACGGTGAACGCGGCGTCGACGACGTTGGCGATGTCCTCGACCCGATGCGCCGTCGTCGCGGACTTGGTGATGGAGCTGAGAATCGGCGGGTGGTCGAGCTCTTGCAGGCTGCCCATTCCCCATCGCTGAGTCGGTGCTCGACCGCCGACGACGACCAACGGGGAGCCGGCGAACTGCGCCTGCGCCATCGGGCTGACGCCGTTGGTGACGCCGGGTCCGGCAGTGAGCACGGCGAGACCGGGTGCGCGGGTCAGCTTGCCGGTCGCCTCGGCGGCGAACACCGCACTCGGCTCGTGGCGTACGTCGAGCAACCGCATCGGCGGATCACCCTTCACCGCGCCGTCGTACATCGGGAACACATGCGCTCCGGACAGCGTCCACATCGTTTCGACGCCGTGGGCTCGTGCCACTGCGACGGCATGGTCGCCGCCATGCCCCTCGACCCGGCGCGCGGACTGCGTGGTCTCAGTTGTGGGCTCGGTCGCCATGGCTCGCAGGCTACCGGGCGCGCTCCGTCTCCAGCGCCGCTGTCGCGAGGGCCGCTGCTGCCGGGGTCTGGAACAGCCACGGGCTCGCCGCGCGCAGCTGGTCGAGGACGATCAGCAGCAGGTCGGCCCGGTTGGGAGTGGGCTCGGAGAAGAGCTTCGCGTCGTCGGTGATGTCGGCGCGACCGCGTACGCCGAGTGCCATCTGTACATGCAGGGCGCGCAGGAACGAGATGCTGTTGGTCGCGGCCGGCGTCGGCCACTCCGCGCCACCGCCACGGGCCGGCGGCTGCCGGATGCCGGCGCCGATCCGGCTCAGCCAGGGCTCGACGACGCGGAACTCGACGATGTTGCGATGCAGGATCGTCATGATCGCGTAGGCGAGGCGATCCTCCTCGCCGTGCTGCAGGACGTAGGACGTCGGAGCGAGCACCCGGTCGCCGATCACGTCGAGCAGGACGGTCAGCTCGAGGGCGCCGAAGTGGCGGCTCCGGGACAGCTGTCCGACCAGATCGGCACCGTGCGCGACCGCGTGCGCCCAGCCGCGGTTGGGCACCCAGCCGCGCAGGTCGCGCTCGCGTACGAACCAGGACGTGACCAGGTCGCCCCATCGCATCACGACGTCGCCGGGCAGCAGCAGCGCCTCGTTGTCGCGGCCGACGATCTCGGCCAGGATCAGCGCGCTGAACGAACGGCGCAGCACCGAGTCGTCACCGTCCGCGCCGAGTCCGTGCTCCAGACCGACGACGATCCCGTCGCCGAGGCCGACGAGCAGATCGTCGTACACTCCCCGGCTGATCCAGGTCGCGAGGATCGGGTAGGCAAGGTCGTCGCGACGTCGGGGCCGGGGATCACCGAGCATCGTGACGAGCTCGGTGGTCATGTCGTTGAGATCTCGGTCGGGAGGGACATCGACTCCGCTAGCGAGAACCGCCTGCCAATATGCCTCCGACACGCGGCCTATCGTGTCACGAGTTAATCGCGCTCAGTAGTTCGCCCCGCGGTAGACACCAACTTGACAGCTACGCTTAGTGAAATGCCCACGTTGGACGACGTTCTGCGGCACCACACCGCGCTGTCCGACACCGATTTGGCGTGGTTGCACCGCCTGCTGGCCGACTGGCAGATCATCGCGGACCTGTCGTTCGCCGACCTGATCCTGTGGCTGCCCGATGCCGAGGGCAGGGGCTTCTGGGCCGGCGCGCAGATGCGTCCGACCACCGGACCGACCGCCTACGTCGACGACATCGTCGGCAGCTTCGTGCCGCAGGGCCGGCGGCCGCTGCTCGACCTCGCGTGGCGCGACGGCCGCATCGTCCGCGAGGGAGATCCGGAGTGGCGCGACGAGGTGCCGGTCCGGGTGGAGACGATCCCGGTCCGTCGCGACGACGCCCTCCTCGGGGTGATCGCGCGCAACACCAATCTGATGGGCGTACGGACGCCGAGCCGGCTGGAGCTGGCGTACCTCCAGACCGCCGCCGAGCTGACCAAGATGATCAGTCAGGGCCGGTTCCCGACGCCGGGGGAGCGGTCGGAGCTGGCCGACTCGATGCGAGTGGGCGACGGCTTCGTCCGTACCGACGTCGACGGAGTCGTACGCTATGCCAGCCCGAACGCGATGTCGGCATACCGCCGGCTCGGTCTGGTCGGCGATCTGGTCGGCGTCAACCTGGCCGACATGACACGGTCGCTGGTGCCGCCGCCCGCGAAGCCGGTGTCGCAGGACCTTCGGGCCGTGCTCGACGGCCAGGTTGCGCGGGAGGCGGAGATCGAGAACACCGCTGCTGCGTTGGTGATCCGGGCCATCCCACTGTCCGCCGACGACCAGCAGTTAGGCGGTCTGGTGCTGCTGCGCGATGTGACCGATCTGCGTAGCCGGGAACGTGAGCTAGTGACCCGCGAGGCGACCATTCGCGAGATCCACCATCGGGTCAAAAACAATCTGCAGACCGTCGCCGCCCTGCTGCGGTTGCAGGCCCGGCGGCTGTCGGCGGTCGAAGGACGGGCGGCCTTGGACGAGGCAGTGCAACGCGTGGCAGCGATCGCCGTTGTGCACGAGACGCTGAGTCAGGGGTTCGACGAGACCGTCGACTTCGATCAGGTCATGGATCAGCTGCGGCACATGGTCACCGAGGTGGCATC
>DATFRX010000455.1:0-5538 GCA_035262905.1 Nocardioidaceae bacterium | reverse complement strand
CTTCGGGCAACCAAAGAGCCGTGTCAGCGGACCTCCGTAGTGGCGTCACCGATCCGACACCGCTACTTGAGGTCACGACACCCGACCGAATCTCACCCGACGATCTCATTACGGTCTCAGGACGAATGACCCACGATGGTGAACCGCTCGCCGATCGGCTGGTCCATCTTTATGAAACCTGTGGTGGCCAG
This sequence comes from Nocardioidaceae bacterium, assembly GCA_035262905.1. Classification (GTDB taxonomy): domain Bacteria; phylum Actinomycetota; class Actinomycetes; order Propionibacteriales; family Nocardioidaceae; genus DATFRX01. The sequence goes on along the minus strand of DATFRX010000455.1, from coordinate 5,347 downwards.
GTCGGCGAAAGGCTGGTGGCAGGAGCCACAACCGCGAGCGACGGTACGTTCACGATTGTTCGGGATCCCGGTGACTGCGACTTCTATGAGTACCGCGTGACCGCCTGGGGCGACGGGAACTGGCGCACTACCGAGACCGAACGTGAGGTGGTCCTCGATTGGCGTCGGCCGATCGTGGCTGTCACCGCTGTCCCCTCGGGACCGGTTGGGTCGCCGATGGAGATAACTGCCACGCTCACCGATCAGAATCAGCCGGTCGCCGACAAGCCCGTCCGCGTATGGGTCGGGAGCACTCTGCTCGGCGCCTTCACCACTGATGCCGCTGGCGAGATCAACATCACCTACCCCACCAAGTGGGCAGGTCCAACATCGGTCACAGCCGAGTATCAAGGCGATTCGGTCAGTCGGCCTGCCTCCAAACTGATCTCTGTCGGCGTCGACCGACTTCCATCGGACCTCACCCTGTCGGCGCCAGAGACGATCCGCGAGGGTGATGAAGTCGTGCTCACCGGCGCATTGGAGTCAGACGGCGCGCAGTCGCTCGAAGGTTTACCGGTTCTCATCGAGCGAACCATCCCCTTCTACGCGCCGGAGAAATTGGGTGAGGCGACTACAAACGCCGACGGCACTTTCACGTTCACCGACCCGCAGCCGGTGGGCGGTCAGTCCGTCTATACCGCGTCGTTCACGCACCAGAACTTTGAGCCGTCCACAGCCGAGGCCACCGTCATCGGGGCGATAGATGATCCCGTCGTCACCATCGAGACCGATCGCAGTTCGTACACCGCAGGTGATATCGCGCATATCCGGGTGAACGTCGAAACGGATGCGCCGAGACTGGTCGTCGTTTTCTCGCGGTCGGGCGGATCCTTGACCGAGCTCTGGAGCGGCGACCTGAAAGGGGTCAAGGAACTCGAGCTCGAAACGCGGAATACCAGCCACATTTCGGTGCAGGTCGGCCAAACCGACTGGTCGACGTACCAAATCGCGAAGATGACATTGCCGGTGCGACTTCAGATCGCTAGTCAGGCCAAGGGCGGCTACGACACGGTGAAGGGCTTCCGGCTCTACCGGCCGGCTGCGGATCCGGTCTTTGCCACCAGGATTGATCCGCCGCGATATGGGCTGTGTCTTCGGCACCAGTTGCAGCGGCGCATCGACGGTGTCTGGACGCTGGTTCGTACCTCGCCATGTGTCCAGATGGACATCGCGGGCCAGGGCCAGTGGGCCTTGCTCGGCGACCAGGCCCGTGAGACCGCGTTCCGGACGCGGGCCGTGTTCGCGGGCGACAAGTCCAATACGGCCACCGACGGGCCTTGGGTGAAGTTCAAGTTCGTCTGATGCGGGGTCGGCCGGGCTTGGAACCGCAGCGGACAGAGGCGAATGCCCCGGACTGCGAGTGCCGTCGCGATTAGGCTCGGTTCGTGGAGGGCAAGCGCCCGTGGCAACGAGTGGACATCGCAGCGCGGAAGGCTGACGTCGCCGCGCGGCTGACTGAGTTGCGTGGCCGAGCCGAGGAGATTCCGGCCGGATCGGCCGCGCTCCAGGCGGTGAAGAACGAGCACGACGCTGGAGGCGGGCTGATCGCAGGGGGCGTCGCGTTTCGATTCTTCCTGTGGCTGGTCCCGTTCGGTCTGATCCTCGCCTCGATCGGTTCGCTTTGGAGTGAGTACGACGAGGGTGGGCTCGAGTCGGCCGCGAGGGACTTCGGCCTCGGAGCTGCAGCGGCGGAGGCTGCCTCGGAGGCGCTCCATGCCAACGAGAAGAACGCCGTGATCGTGTTGATCATCGGCGTTGTGTCACTCGTCTGGTTCACCCTCGGGGTGCTACGCGCGGCGTACATCTCCTATGCGTTGGCCTGGCGAGTGGAGGTGCCGAAGATCCGGCGGCCGGTGCTGGCGATCGGGATCGCCAACGTGCTGCTGATCGCCGCCTTCTTCGGGTCGGCCGCGACGGCCTGGCTACGCGAGCAGATCGGTGCCACAGCCCTGCTGAGTCTGCTGCTCGGTTTCGTCATGACGACGGCGCTCGCGCTCTGCGCCATGTGGTTGCTCCCGCACCGCGTGTCCGAGCCGATCGAGCTGCTTCCCGGAGCGGTGATCGTCGGGGTGGGCTATCAGTTGATGGATCTGGCCGTGCTGTTCTATTTCGCGCCGAAGCTCGGTGAGTCCCAGGAGACATACGGCGTCTTCGGCGCGGCCGCGACGCTGCTGATCTGGCTCTACGTGCTCTGCCGCACCTTCACGTTTGCGAGTTTCCTCAACGCCACGCTGTGGTCGCGGCGGCAGAACGAGCCCTCGGCCGCGCCGGCCGGGGACTTCTAGCGTCCCCGCACCGGTGTCTGTCAGCTTGCGGTCGGACGAACCCTGGCCCGGATCCAGCGGCGGCGAGGCCGAACCGGCTCGCTCACGCGCGCCGAGCGGTTCGCGCGGCGGACCTCGCGAGCGATCCGACGGTTCTCGGCGTCCCGGACCTGGTCGTCGATCTTCTGCCTGGCCATCTGCAGCGCCATGCTGTGGTGTCCGGTGGTGTACATGATTCCTCCGGGTGATCGGAGTCGGCGGGTGCCGACACCATCGACTTTCGCGCTAAGACACGTCCCGGGAATCTGTCGAAGTGCTTATCTTCGGCTCCGCATGTCTTAGGCGTGCCCGGAATGAGGCCCTGAGCTGCACGTACAAACCCGGTCCTAGTCGGGCAGGCGGTCCAGGAACGGATCGACCGCGGCGTCGTTCTCGGTCATACCCCAGACCTCGGTGATCTTGCCGTCGTCGATGTGGAAGACGCTGACGTAGCTCCACTCCGCGCTCGATCCGTTCTCGGCCGTCGCCGTGACCGATCCCAGCACCACGACGTGCTCGTCGCTGCCGAGAATGTCGTGAACGGCGCTCTCGGACGTGCTCGTTGCCTGCGCCATGCGCGCCTGGTGCTCGCGGAGCTCGGCCTTGCCGCGACGGGCTCCGGCCCACTTGCTGTTGCCGCCGACGTGCCACACGATGTCGTCGGCGAAGTGCTCCTCCAGCCAGGCCAGGTCGCCACGTTGCAGCGCGGCATGCAGGTCGCGTACGAGCTGGACGTCGGGGTTGTCCTGTCGGGTGTTCGGGTCAGCGACGGTCATCGCTCCTCCAGGCCTCTCGTGTCGAATGCACCCGTGGAACGAAGGGCCAGAAACCGTAATGGAACCAGCCAGGATAAGTGAGCCAGCGTCCGGCCGTCCGTAGGATCTTGGCTGATGTCCGCATCTGGGCCTCCTTCAGAGTCCACTCCTACGGAGAGTGGCAGTGGGGAGCGCCCGCTCGCGTGCGGGAAATCCCTCAACCATTCGGCCGGAATCGTCGGCGTCGACGACGAGCTCGATCGGGTACGCCGGCTGCTCGATGCAGCTCGCGACGGGAGTACGCAGTCGCTGCTCGTCGAGGGCGAGCCGGGCATCGGGAAGACGACGCTGCTCGAGGCGGCGCAGCGGATGGCGACCGGCTTTCGATGCCTGTGGGTGCGAGGGATCGAGTCGGAGGCGGTGCTCGGTCACGCCGGCCTGCTGCAACTGCTCGCGCCGATTCGCGATCGGCTCGACGAGATCCCGGGGGCGCAGGCCGATGCCTTGTCGTCGGCGCTGGGTTGGGGAGCTGCGCCGGCGCCAGCCGATCGGTTCCTGGTCGGCGCCGCCACGCTGTCCATGCTCGCCGTGCAGTTCGAGCACGAACCGGTACTCGTACTCGTGGACGACCTGCAGTGGGTGGATCGCGAGTCGGCCGCGGCGCTCGGCTTCGCCGCCAGGCGCCTCAGCGAGGATCCGGTGGGCTTCGTCTGGGCGGCGCGTACCGGGTCGGTAGCGTCCGACATCGCACAGGGCATGCCGTCGCTGACGCTCCACGGCTTGTCGGGTACGGCCGCGCGCGCCCTGGTCGGCGACGGCCTGACGGCCGGCGTGGTCGGTCAGCTGGTCGACGCCACAAGCGGCAATCCGCTGGGCATGTTGGAGGTCATCCGACGGCTCAGCGATGCGCAGCGAGTCGGAGCCGCCTCGCTGCCCGACCCGTTGCCGGTCGGCGATCGACTCGGCCTCGTCTACGAGCAACTGCTCCTGGGCCTGTCCGAGCCGGCCCGGATGGCCACCCTGCTCTACGCGCTCAACCGCTCGGGCTCGGCTGCGACCGTGGCGGCGGCGTTGGCCGAGCAACGGGCCGATCCGGCAGTCGCATTGGACGAGGCGCTGGATCGCGACGTGCTGACTCGCGACGGCTCGGCGATCGGCTTCCGGCATCCGCTGCTGCGAGCTGCTGCGTTATCGCTGGCGACGCCGACACAGCAGCGGGCCGCGCATCGTGCACTGGCCGAGGCATTGGCCGGTGATCCGGACTCGCCGGCCCGGGTCTGGCATCGCGCCGAGGCCGTGACCCCGCCTGACGACGAGCTCGCCGCCGACCTGGTACGCGTCGCGGACCGGAGCCGTACTCGGCAGGGCCACGCAGCCGCCTCGGCCGCGCTGGAGCGAGCCGCGCTGCTCACCGGCGACGCGTCGGTCCGGGCGGACCGGCTGGCGGCCGCTGCCGTCGACGCCTTCCTGGCGGGCGACGTCCAGCGCACGCGCACCCTCTCCGGCCAGGTGCTGGACGGGTCGTCAGTCGGCCCGGCCCATGGCCAGGCGCTGTTCACCCTCGGCACGCTGGAGCAGTACGCCGGGTCGGTGCCTCGCGCGGCCGACCTGCTGGGCGAGGCGGTCGAGCTGCTGGCCGGCGAGGACCTGGTACGCGCGCTGACCGAGCTCGCACAGGTCCGATTCCGGCTGAACGACGTCGCCGGCATCGTCGAGTGCGCGACCCGGATCGGTCCGGTTGCCAGCCCGGATGATCCGAAGCAGCGGATGCTCAGCAGCTTCACGCGAGGTCTGGCCGCGACTCTCATCGGCGACCACGAGACCGGTCGGGAACTCCTCACTGAGGTGATCGATCTGATCGGCAGTCCCGAGTTGGACGATCCGCGATCGCTGATCTTCCTGACGCTCTCGGCGGCGTTCATCGGCGACCCGTGGGCGGTCATGACAGTCGGCGAGCGGCGCTTGGCTGAGGTACGAGAGCGGGGAGCGGTGGGGGTCCTCGCGCCGGCGCTGGCCCTGACCGCGGCCGGTCGGGCATGGGTCGGCGACCATGTCGGGGCGTATGCGGACGCCGGTGAGGCCGCCGAGCTCGGCGAGCAGCTGGGTTATGCGGCCGACACTGCGGTCGCGGTGGAGATGCTGGCCCAGCAGTCCGCATCGCGCGGTCTCCATGACGACGCGCGCGCCGCCCTCGATCGGGCCAAGGTGCTCACCGACCGAGCCGGAACCACCCAGTTCGCGGCGCATCAA
>DATFRX010000454.1:0-11971 GCA_035262905.1 Nocardioidaceae bacterium | reverse complement strand
CAGTAGTAGCCAGTCCCACATCGCCAGCCACCTCTGCCGGTATCAGACCCCACCCGCGCCGGCGCTGCCGCCGCTGGACCCCTTCCCCTTGTTCTTCCTGTGTTGTTCGCCGATTGGCGTGTCGCCTGCGTACCGGCGCTGACGTACGGCAGCGACTGCCAAAAGTGCTACAACGCCGCCCACTATGACGATCAGTAGGATCCAGTTCCACATCGCAAACCACCTCTGCCATCGAGGCGAGGCCGGGTCCTCGCTGGGCGCGGACACCCGTCGCCACGACTGAGCGTCAGCCTAAGCACGGCGCCGATCGTCGAGCAGAGTCGAACGGCCCGCGACGGCTTACGCGCAATGCGACAAGATCTCGATTTCAATCATGGGAACATATGTTCGATTAAGCATGTCTGGCAGGGTTCCGAACGATCCCGCCGAGCTACGCCGCCAGATCATCGCCGAGCTCGAGCTAGCCCCAGAGCATGCGGCCGGCCATACAGCTACACGAACAAGCGGTCGAGTCCGCCGCGAAGAGGTGCCAAACTCGCGTATTCAAACCAAACGCCTAGATGGAAGTGGCATTTGTGCTGCTGCGTGCTCGGGCGCATCGAATCGCGCGCGCCGACACGAATCAAGCCAGAGTGCCTCTGGCCCGCAACGATCTTGGCTCCCGCGAGTGGACTCGAACCACCAACCTGCCGGTTAACAGCCGGACGCTCTGCCGATTGAGCTACGCGGGATCGTCTGGACGCTCTCAATCGAGCGCCCGGATAGGTTAGCAAGCCGCGAACAGTTCGACGAAACGACTCAGACACCGAGCTCGTCTTGGGCGTCGGCCAGTGCCTGCTCCACGAGCCGCACGACGCTCGGATCGGACGGGTCGAGCGTGTCTCCGAGGCGAACGAACCAGTCCACCTCGCTGTCGGCGACCGGTGCCCGCCGAGCGATCACTTGCAGCTCCTCGCCATCGGGCAGGGGTACATACCTGGTCAGCAGGACGCTCGCAGTTACGCGCTCGCGTACGAACTCCAGCAGCTGACCCGGCTCGGGCACGGCGAACTCGAAGCGCGGCTGCGGCTGACCGTAGTCGGCGACCTCGATCACGACCAGCGCCTCGGTCTCGCGGTCCCAGGTCGCCTGGTCGATCCGCTGCCACGGCATCCGATGCCAGCCACCGTTGATCGGCACATAGAGTGCCCGGTCGGAGCCAATGATCTGTCGGCCGTTGGCGTCTCGGGTCGCCGCGAGCAGTCGCTCGCCGGTCTCGGTCGACAGCTGCGACGCGACCTCGGCGTCGACCACACTCCGACGGGACCACCGTGCCATGACCCCATCGTCCCAGGCCGGTCATCCGGCCAGCGGCTGGCATGACCGTCCCGACAGGGCCGCCAGACTCGGATCGGCCCGAAGCGACGCGAGCGCCTCACGCTCAAGCCGCCGCAGTCGCTCGTAGCCGATGTCCAGCTCGGCCGCGACCACCTTGCGGTCACTCGGCGATCCCCGTAGGCCGAAGCGCCGCGACAGGATCTCCCGCTCCAACGGCGACAGGCTCCCCAGCGCGGCGCGCACCTGCTCCCGGACCACCGTGGCCGCCGCGAGCTCACCGGGATCCGGTGCGTCCCGATCGGGCACCTGCTCACCGGCGGGGTTCGCCTCGATCGCAGCCTCGAGCGAGACCGGGTCATGCGGCACGTCGAGCAGCGAGGCCAGCTGGCCCGGAGCGATGCCGACGGCCATGGCGAGCTCCGGCACGGTCGGCTCGCGACCCCACTCCACCGTCAGCTGCTGGCGCAGCGCGAGACAGGTATGCAGACGGGTCGCCACATGGACTGGCAGCCGCACGGTCCGCTCCGCGTCCGTCATGCCCCGGGTGATGGCCTGTCGGATCCACCACGTGGCGTACGTCGAGAACTTGCATCCGCGCCGATAGTCGAACTTGCGTACCGCATGGATCAGCCCGAGCGTGCCGTCCTGGACGTGGTCGAACAGCGGAGTGCCGCTCGGTGTCATGCGACGGGCCAGCGACACGACCAGCCGCAGGTTCGCCTGCACCATGTGCAGCCGGGCCTGCTCGCCCTCGCGCGCGAGGATGCGCAGCTCATCGCGCAGGACCGAATCGCGTACGCCCGCTGCGAGTCGAGCGGTCGCCAGCACGCCGGCCTCGATCGTGAACGCCAGCCGTACCTCGTCAGCCGCTGTCAGGAGGTCGACAGTGCCGATCCGCCGGAGGTACGCGCCGAACGGATCGGCGAGTGCGGTGTCGGCTTCGTCGGCTCTCGTGGGTGACGGCTGAGGCATGGTGGTCCCTTCGACTCGACAGCAGGCATGTGGAGTCTGGGCGTGGGACTACGCGGGCTGGGTCGAGCTGTTGCGAGCTGTGGACGCGCGAGTCCCGTCCACAGGGCGAACCGCGCGGACCGGCAACTAGAGGCTGAGGCCGCCGGTGGCGCGGGTGCGGAGGTCGCGGCGCTGCTTCTCGAGGGCGAAGAGCTCGCCCGCCATCCGGTTGTACGCGGTCTGCTGGTCGACCGGATTGGTCCGCTGCAGCCGTGACTTCACCGCCTGGATCCTGCGCGTGACAGTCAGCTCCTGGAGTCGCGCCAGCAGCGCGTCGATCAGCCGCTCATCGGGCTTGCCGGCCACCCGTAGCGGCTCGACGGCGAGTGCGGACACGACCGAGCGCGCGCCCTGGTCGGCGATCCGGCTGCCCACCCGCGCGGGCCAGCCAGGGTCCGCCTGCCCGGGCATCGGCTCGGCGGCGATCGCATCCCACACGGTGCTCAGCCACGGATGCGTGAAGTCGTCGCGGTCGACCTCGGCGGCACTGTCGCCGACCAGCTGGGGGTACTGGATCACCGCCTTGAGCGCATCGCGTTCGTCGGCGTAGCGGGGATCGCGCACGTCGGGCACGGCCGGCCCCTCCAGGGTCGGCGCCTCCTCGCGGCCGGTCGTCGGCAGGGCGCCACTGGAGTGGGCGGCCGCCGCGCGACGCACTTCGGTCCGCACCTCGTCGATGTCCATGCCGACCATGCCGGCGAGCTCGCGTACGAACGCCTCGACCTTGGACTTGTCGCGCACGCTCGCCACCAGCTTCGCCGCGTCGCGCATCGCATTGACCCGCTGGTCGGCCCGGTCGAGGTCGTGCCGGTTGACCACGTTGCGGAGTACGAACCGATAGAGCGGCAGCCGACGGGCGACCAACTCGCGTACGGCCGCATCGCCCTTGTCGACCCGCAGCTGACACGGATCGAGGCCGTCCGGCTCGACCGCGACGTACGTCTGCGCGACGAACTGCTGGTCGCCCGAGAACGCCCGCAACGCGGCCTGCTGACCGGCCTCGTCGCCGTCGAAGGTGAAGATCACCTCACCGCGGAACTCGTCATGATCGGCGAGCAGCCGCCGCAGCACCCGGGCGTGATCCGGCCCGAACGCCGTGCCGCAGGTCGCCACGGCGGTCTCGACACCGGCCTCGTGGCAGGCCATCACGTCGGTGTAACCCTCGACGACGACCGCCTGCATCGCCTGGGCGATCGGTCGCCGGGCCAGGTCGACGCCGTAGAGCACCTGACTCTTCTTGTAGAGCGGCGTCTCCGGCGTGTTGAGGTACTTCGCCGAGATCCGGTCGTCGTCGAACAGCTGCCGGGCGCCGAATCCCACGACGTCGCCGGACAGGTCGCGGATCGGCCACAGCAGCCGCCCTCGGAATCGGTCGTAACCACCACGCTGACCGCGCGCGATCAGGCCGGCCGTGACGAGCTCGTCCTCGGTGAATCCCCGCTGCCGCAGGTGGTTCAGCAGCGTCTCACCGCCACGCGGCGCGAACCCGAGGCCGAACCGCTCGGCGACGTCGCGGGCGAAGTTGCGCTCGTGGAGGAACTGCCGCGCCACCTTGGCATCGGGTGACTCGGCGAGTTGTTCGAGGTAGAAGTCGGCTGCGGCGCGGTTGGCCTCGACCAGTCGGGCCCGCCGCTGCGGATCGCGACGCGGCGCCCCGCCGCCGTCCTCGTAGCGCAGCGCGATGCCATAGCGACCGGCCAACCGCTCGACCGACTCGGTGAAGCCGAGACCGTCGATCTTCTGCAGGAACGTGAACACGTCCCCGCCCTCCTGGCAACCGAAGCAGTTGCCCGTGAGGATGTTGTCGGCCAGTGCGAACGCGTGTCCGTCGTCGACCTCGGCGCAGAAGACCTCCTCGAACCGGTCGGTCGGCTCCACGCTGCGAACGATCCAGCCGCGGCGTACGAACGCCTTGGTGGTGGATGCGAAGCGGCGACGGTGCTCCTCGAGGAGGAAGAACGACTCCGGCAGGTCTTCGTTGACCAGGTGGATCCGATAGAGCGCTGACGGCTCGCGCCCCTCGAACCCGGACCGCATCTGCTGCGTGACGCCGAAGGTTGCAATCCCGAGGCGGGTGCAGAGCGTCCGGACGAACTCGAGATTCTCCCGATTCGCCGAGTTGAGGATCACCGTGCCGTCGGCAGCGACGCAACCGTCGGCGGCGAAGTAGCCCGCCAGCCAGCCGAGCAGATAGGGCCGCGACTCGTCCAGGTCGGGCAGCGCCTTGAAGAACCGCGGCAGATGGTGCACCAGCAGATGCCCGTCGTCGCTGGCGGTGACGTGGCTGTTGGGGAACCACTTGAGCATGTCGGCGTCTTTGGGCGCCGCCAGCAGGGCCATCGAGCCCGATCCGTTCAGGGTGCCGTCGCCGAACGTGAAGCCGTGCGCGATCCCGAACGGCGACGGAGTCGTGCGTCGGATCCGCGAACCCGGGTAGACGTAGGCGAGTCGGCTGCCCTCGGCGAGATCAGTCGTCAGCACCTCGCGGCGCTTGTCGCCTCGCTTGCCGGAGCGGACGAACCACCGATGGCCGTCGGTCGCGTGGATGACCTTGGTCTGCCGATTGCGGGTCAGGGTGATCTTGTGGAGTCGCTGCACGCCGTACGACTTGAACGGGGCGTCGACCCAGCGACCGCCCGGAACGAGCACCTTGTGGACTCCCCCGGCCAGCTCGCTGATCGGTCGCACGCCGTCCCAGGTGATGACCTCGGTCTCGCCGGCCAGACAGTGGTAGAAGCCCCGACTCGGCGTGACGTTGAACGACGGACTCCGCTCGTCGTGGAACGGGCACAGTCCCTTGAGATCGCCGCCACCGGCCGGGCGGAGCGTGACGTATTGGCCGATGACCTCGTCGATCCGGGCACGCTCGCGCACGAGAGCGATGTCCTCGTCGCGGATCCGGCCGGCCACGCAGAGAGTCTAGGTCGACAGCGGCACGGTTTGTGCCTCGCCTCCACAGCAGGGAGGCAGGGAGTCAGAGCAGCTGCTCGGCCCAGGACCGAGCCGAGCCGTCGGTGAGCGACGCGACCTGGTCGACGACGACCCGAAGCCGATCGGCGTCCCCGACCGCAGCGTCGAGCAGCTCGCGGAACAGCGGCTCCAACCGTTCCGGGCGGTCCGAGAACGCCGCCACCAGGGCGGTCAGCAGATCCCGCTGGTCACGTAGCAGCGACACCCGCTCGTCGCGCCGCATGACGAAATGCGCGGCGATTCCCTTGAGCACGGCGATCTCGACCAGGATCGCCTGGGGTACGACCAGGTCGGCCGCGAACCGGGTCAGCGGGCCGGTGCCGTACGCGTCGTACGTCGCCGCGAGGATCGTCGCGTAGAACCGACCGATCAACGCGCTGGTCAGTGCCTTGAGCCCGACCTGGGCCGGCAGGCGCCCGTCGTACGGCTCGGTCGGCCACTCGGGCAGCGCCAGCAGCCGTCCGAGTCCGGCCGCGAGCTCGTCGTCGGGCGCCTCGAGGTACCAGTCACGGACCGCCTCGAAGACCCCGTCGGCCGCCTCGGTCGAGGTCCGGAGGCTCGCCAGGTCGACCCGCCCCGCGACGACAGCGTCCTCGACGTCGTGCACCGAGTAGGCGATGTCGTCGGCCAGGTCCATCACCTGCGCCTCGAGACAGGGCCGACGCACCGGGGCACCCTCCCGTACCCAGGCGAACACGGCACTGTCGTCGTCGTACGCGCCGAACTTGCGCATCGCGCGCTCCTGCCCGTCGGAGTGCCGGCCGAGCGGCTGGGGCGCGTCGACGAGCCGCCAGGGGTACTTCAGGCAGGCGTCGAGCACGGCCCGGGTCAGGTTGACGCCGACGCTTCGGCCGTCGTCGGTCACGGTCTTCGGCTCCAGCCGGGTCAGGATCCGCAGCGTCTGGGCATTCCCCTCGAAGCCGCCGATGTCGACCGCCGCCTCGTGCAGCGCCCGCTCGCCGTTGTGACCGAACGGCGGATGCCCGAGATCGTGGGCCAGCGCGGCGGTCTCGGCGATGTCGGGATCGCAACCGAGCCGGCTGCCGAGGTCCCGGGCGATCTGCGCGACCTCGAGGGAGTGGGTGAGCCGATTGCGTACGAAGTCGCCGGTTCCGGGGCCGACGACCTGGGTCTTGGCGGACAGCCGGCGGAACGCCGCCGAGTGCACGACGCGGGCCCGATCGCGAGCGAACGGGGTACGGCCGGAGCGGCCGCTCGACTCGGGCACGAAGCGTTCGACGTCGGCAGCGCGATAGCCGGTGGGGAGCGACGCGGATCCCATCCGGAGCAGGCTAGCCGCATTGGGGCGTACGGCGCCGCCACGAGTGGCTGACGACCGCACCACGAGTGACCGATGACCGCACCACGAGTGACTGATCACCGCGCCACGAGTGGCCGATGATCGGGTGGGAGGTATCACTGGGGTGGGATGCGGCATCCTCATGGACATGACCGGTCGATGCCGTACTGCCGGGCGGACTCGGGTGGCCGTCCTCATGCTCCTGCTCGTTCCCCTTGCGGTCGCCCCCGGCATCGGTGGCGCCAGCGCGGTCGTCGAGAACCCGGTGGTCGTCGCGGCCGACGGCGAGACGGTCCCGGTCGGCCACTCCGGCGACGCGGCCGACGATCCCGCCATCTGGGTGCATCCCACCGACCCGGGCCAGTCGCTGATCATCGGCAACGACAAGCAGGGCGCGCTCGAGACGTACAACCTCGACGGCAGCCGCCAGCAGCAGATCACCACCGCCTCGACCTTCTGGGGCAACGTCGACGTACGCCAGGGCGTCACGATCGGCAGCCGGACGCTGGACATCGCGGCGGTCTACAACGACGGACTGCGGTTCTTCACGATCGATCCCTCGACCCGCCAACTCACGCTCTCCACGGACAACGGCGGCGCGATCTTCACGCCGCTCAGCGAGGGACTGTGCCTCTATCACAGCCAGATCAGCGGCGACCTCTACGTCAACCTGATCGCCCGGGCCAAGCGGATCCGGCAGTACCGCGTCACCGACCCCGACAAGGACGGCCTGCTGCAGACGAAGTTCCTCCGCGAGTTCCGGATGACGTCGGAGTCCGAGGGCTGTGTCGCCGACGACGAGCGCGGCCGGCTCTACATCGACCAGGAGGACGTCGGACTGTGGCGGTTCGGGGCCGAGCCCACGGCGAGTACGACCGGCACCCTGATCGACCAGGTGCAGCCCGACGGTCATCTCGCGGCCGACGCCGAGGGAGTGACCCTGATCGACACCGGCGGCGACGGCGGGTACATCGTCGCGTCGGCGCAGAACATCGCGGCACCGAGGTCGTCGTACTTCGTCGCCTACGACCGGGACACCAACGCCTACGTCGGATCGTTCCGGATCGGCAACGGTCCGACCGCCGACGCGTGCGAGCGTACCGACGGGATCGCGGCGTACTTCGGAGCGCTCGGATCGTCATACCCACAAGGGGTCTTCGTCTGCCAGGACAACGGCAACCGAAACCCAGCAGCCAACCAGGACTTCAAGCTGACCCGGATCGAGAAGGTGCTGGCGGCGCTGTAGGCGTCGGGGTCAGCCGCCCGAGATGCCGCACTCGGCATCGGCGTCGACGCGGGTGCCCTTTTGGTCGGCGAGCCAGCCCTGCGGCAGCGCGACCCGGCGTGGTGCGCCCTGGCGGCCACGCGGCTTGCCGAGCTCGGCGAGGGGGTACGGCTCGGCCGGGTCGAGATCGCCGAGCAGCCGGTCGAGATCGTCCAGCGACGACACCAGGCCGAGCTGCGACCGGATCCGGCCGCCGGCCCGGAAGCCCTTGAGATACCACGCGATGTGCTTGCGGAACTCGATGCAGCCGCGCTCGTGCCCGAAGTACTCCGTGAGCAGCTCGGCATGTCGGCGCATCATCACGGCCACCTCGCCGAGCGTCGGCAGCTCGGTCGCCGGCTCCCCCGCGAACGCCGCCGCCAGGTCGCGGAACAGCCACGGGCGGCCGAGACAGCCACGCCCGACGACGACGCCGGCGCAGCCGGTCTGCTCGACCATGTCGATCGCGTCGGCGGCCTCCCAGATGTCGCCGTTGCCCAGCACCGGGATGTCGACGTGGTCCACGAGGGCGGCGATCGCCGTCCAGTCGGCGCTGCCGGAGTAGTGCTGAGCGGCGGTCCGGCCATGCAGGGCGATCGCCGCGCAGCCCGCCTCCTGCGCGATCCGACCGGCATCGAGGTACGTCAGATGCCGCTCGTCGATGCCCATCCGGGTCTTCATCGTGACCGGGACGCCATACGGCTCGGCCGCGTCGACAGCCGAGGTCAGGATGTCGCCGAGCAGTCGCCGCTTCCAGGGCAGTGCGGCACCGCCGCCCTTGCGGGTCACCTTCGGCACCGGACAGCCGAAGTTGAGATCGACATGACCGACGCCGTAGTCGCCACACAGGATCTCGACCGCCTTGCCGATGTAGATCGGGTCGATGCCGTACAGCTGGACCGACCGAACCTGCTCACTCGGGTCGAACACCAGCATCGACAGGCTCGTACGGTCGCCCTCGACGATGCCGCGCGACGTGATCATCTCGCAGACGTACAGACCGGCGCCCTGCTCCCGGCACATCCGCCGGAACGCCGCGTTGGTGACTCCAGCCATGGGAGCGAGCACCACCGGCGGCGACACCGTCAGGGGTCCGAGGCGCAACGAGCTGGGAACGGGCACCGATCCATTCTGCCGTACGACCGAAGTCCGTTCACGTGTCAGGATCGCCACATGATCGGTCGCCTGCATCACGTCATCATCGACTGTCCCGACCCGGCGGCACTCGCGGCGTTCTACTCCGAGCTGCTCGGCCTGCCGGTGACGTACCGCTCCGACGACTTCATGGTCATCGCCGTTAACGACCGGACCTCGGGCATCGCCTTCCAGCTGTCGCCGGACCACCAGCCACCGGCCTGGCCGAATCCGGCACGGCCGCAGCAGTTCCACCTCGACGTCATGGTCGACGACCTGGACATCGCGGACGGCCAGGCGGTCCAGCTGGGTGCGGCCAGACTGCCGTCGGATACCGGACGCATCTATGCTGATCCGGCAGGCCACCCGTTCTGCCTGATCCCGCGACCGGAATGGGCGCCGCCGATCCACCCCCGACCCGACGGGAGCACATGAGCGGCCACGAGCACACCCCTGACGTCGACTGGGCAGAGGTCGTCGGCCAATTGCAGCGAGGCGCCGACGTACTGCGTCCGGTCAGCGAGGAGGTCATGGACTGGCTCGGGGTCACCGACGGCGGGAGGGTCACCGACATCGGCTGCGGCGCCGGTGGCATGACGGCACTGCTGGCCAAGGGGGTCGGACCGTCCGGCACGGTCTACGCAGTCGACGGCGAGCAGGCGTTGCTCGACGCCACGTTCGAACGCTGCCGTGGACTCGGCTACGGCGACCGCGTGACGACGCTGCGCCACGACCTCTCGACCGGCCCACCCACGATCGACCGGCTGCAGGACCTGGTCTGGGCCGCCCATGTCGTCCACCACCTGCCGGACCAGCAGAGCGCCATCACCGAGCTGTCCGGTCTGCTCATCGAGGGCGGCCGGCTGGCCCTGTCCGAGGGCGGCCTGCGGACCGTGACGCTGCCGTGGGACGTCGGCACCGGACAGCCCGGTCTCGAGGCCCGGCTCCATGCGGCTGAGGAAGCGTGGTTCGTCGACATGCGAGCCTCGATCCGCAACTCCAGGCGGGCGCCCTACGGCTGGCCCACGCTGCTACGGAAGGCCGGGCTGTCGGACGTACGCACCCGGTCGTTCCTGCTCGACCGGCCGAGCCCGATCTCCGCCCATGTCGCGGGCTTCGTCATCGAGTCGCTGCGCCATCGCGTGCAACGGGCCGAGGACCGGCTCGAGCCGGACGACCTCGCCGCCTGGGCGCAATTGCTCGACCCGGACCACGAGGTCTACCTCGGCACCCGGGACGACCTGTTCTGCCTGGCCGCAATCACGGTCCATCTCGGCGTGCTGCGCGGCTCCGACTAGCGGCCACGCGTCAGTTGGCCTTCTGCCGTTCGGCCAGCGGCCATCGGATCGGCTCCGCGCTCTTGTTCGGCCGGAGTTCCACGGCGTCGAGCGTCACGCCCGGTCCTACGATGAACACCTGACAGGTCTGCACGGTCGCCTTCGGCGCGAACGACTTGGGCAGAGGGCCGCCCTGGCACGCATTGAGATCGCCGACGATCGGTGACGCCGGGAAGTACGTGTTCGTCGAGTCGAACCCGTAGAGCGGCACCTTCGCCCCACCGAGATTGCCGGGTCCGGCGTTGTGCACCGAGGCACTGACGTAGTAGGGCGTCGACTTCAGCTCGCGCGGGCTCAGCACGAAGTTCTTGAAGTCCTTCTTCATCGACCCGGCGACGATCTTGCGCACCGTGACGGTCAGCACGCTGACCTTCTGCGGTCCGGTGGCATACACGACACTGGCCGGCTGGCCCAGGTGCAAGCTGGATCCGGGATCGGTCAGGGTCACGCCAGCCGGCACCGCGACGCTCGGACCGGACGAGGTCGGCGACTCGTTCGAGCCGCCCGAGTCGTCGTCGTTGCCGGAGCAGCTGCTCAAGGGGATCAACAGCAGGAGCAGCGCGGCGGCCCAGGTCAGTCGGTTGGGCACCGGCACATTATGCAGCCGGGCGATCCCTAGCACCCCGCCAGGCGGGTCGCGAGGTGAGCGCGGACCTGATCCAGGGCGACCCGCTCCTGGTGCATGCTGTCGCGCTCGCGCACCGTGACGGCCTGGTCGTCGAGGCTGTCGAAGTCGACCGTGACGCAGTAGGGCGTGCCGACCTCGTCCTGACGGCGATAGCGCCGGCCGATCGCACCGGCGTCGTCGAAGTCGACGTTCCACAGCGTGCGCAGCTCCATCGCCAGATCGCGCGCCTTCGGCGTCAGGTCCGCGTTGCGCGACAACGGCAGCACGGCGACCTTGACCGGGGCGAGTCGCGGATCGAGCTTCAACACGACTCTGCGATCCACGCCGCCCTTGGTGTTCGGCGCCTCGTCCTCGGCGTACGCGTCCATCAGGAACGCCATCATCGACCGGTTGACGCCGGCCGCGGGCTCGATGACGTACGGCGTCCAGCGCTCGTTCTTGCCCTGGTCGAAGTAGGACAGGTCCTGGCCCGAGTGCTTCGAGTGCGTCGACAGGTCGAAGTCGGTCCGGTTCGCGACGCCCTCGAGCTCGTCGAACTGCTTCGCGCCTAGCCGATAGCGGTACTCGATGTCGACCGTGCGCTTGGAGTAGTGCGACAGCTTCTCCTGCGGGTGTTCGTAGAGCCGCAGGTTCTCCGGATCGATGCCGAGATCGAGGTACCAGTCCCACCGGATCTGGATCCAGCGCTCGTGCCACTCCTCGTCGGTGCCGGGCTCGACGAAGTACTCCATCTCCATCTGCTCGAACTCGCGAGTACGGAAGATGAAGTTGCCCGGCGTGATCTCGTTGCGGAAGCTCTTGCCGATCTGGCCGATGCCGAACGGCGGCTTGCGACGCGCGGACGTCATGACGTTGTGGAAGTTGATGAAGATGCCCTGGGCCGTCTCGGGTCGCAGGTAGTGCAGGTTCTCGGCGGACTCGACCGGTCCCAGGTAGGTCTTGAGCAGGCCGTGGAACATCCGCGGCTCGGTCCACGCACCCTTGGTTCCGCAATGGGGACAGGCGATCTG
>DATFRX010000453.1:0-5128 GCA_035262905.1 Nocardioidaceae bacterium | reverse complement strand
GCCGCACCCGACGCGATGGCCGACCTGCTCTGCGGACTCGACGGCGTGCGCACCATCGACGATCCCGCGCTGGACGCACCGCTGGTCGACGCCCTGCTCGCGGCCGGAGTCGTGGTGGACTCCGATGTCTGGCGCTCCGAGGCCGGACTCGAGAGCGAGGCGGCCCACCTGCTGGCCCGCGGCGTCGACGGCAAGCGAGCGCTGGCGCAGCTCGCCCGGCGGCGGGCGGCCACCATGCGCATCATCGGCGACGACCACCTGGGCAAGGCGGTGGCCGACCTGCTGGCGGCCTCCGGAGTCGGCTCGGTCGCGACCGCGACGGCACCGACCGCGGGACTCGACCTGGTCATCCTCGCCGGTGAGGGCGAGACGGCCCGCGAGATCGCCGACGAGTGCCTGCGGGTCGACGTGCCGCACCTGGTGACCGCGACCCGCGACGGCTGCGGCATCGTCGGTCCGCTCGTGCAGCCGGGCCGGACCGCCTGCCTGCGCTGCGTCGACGCGGCCCGCAGCACGGTCGACGCCGCCTGGCCCGCGATCGTCGCCCAGCTCGACCGGCCCCTGTCGGCGTCGTCGGCCGCCCTCGTACGCGCGGTGTCGGCCGTTCTCGACGCCGCGGTCGCTGTCCTCACCGTGCGTGACGCCCTGGCCCATATCGCCGGGGAGCCGGCCCTGACGCACAGCGCAACGCTGCGGGTCGGGCCGGATCTGTCGGACCTGCGACGGCTGCGCTGGCCGCTGCAGCCGCACTGCGGATGCGCACCTCTGATCTAGGGCTGGATTGCACCAGGAAGAATGGAGCAGTGACCACCTCCGACGAGTCCGAGCCGCTTCCCCGCAAGGCGGTCGCGCGGACCGCTCGACTGGCCAGCCTGCCGCTCGGCTTCGCGGGGCGAGCCACCGCCGGGCTCGGGCGCCGCCTGATCGGCGTCCCGACCGAACGCGTCGTCACCGACGTCCAGGCCCGTACCGCCGAACAGGTCTTCAGGGTGCTCGGCGACCTCAAGGGCGGGGCGATGAAGTTCGGCCAGGCGATGAGCGTGTTCGAGGCCGCCCTCCCCGACGAATTGGTCGCGCCCTATCGGGACACGCTGACCCAGCTGCAGGACTCGGCGCCGCCGATGGACGCGACGACGGTCCACCGCGTGCTGGCTGCCGAGCTCGGACCGAAGTGGCGGGAGCAGCTGGTCGAGCTCGACGAGGATCCGGCCGCTGCCGCGTCGATCGGCCAGGTCCATCGCGGCCGGTGGCACGACGGCCGGGAGGTCGCGGTCAAGGTGCAGTACCCCGGGGCCGGCGACGCGCTGCGGTCCGACCTCAAGCAGATCGCCCGGGTCTCGCGGCTGCTCGGAAGCCTGCTGCCCGGCATCGAGGTCAAGCCCCTGGTCGAGGAGCTTCGCAACCGAGTGGTCGAGGAGCTCGACTATGACCTGGAGGCGGACGCCCAGCGGATCTTCGCCGAGGCGTACGCCGACGACGACAGCGTCGATGTGCCCGACGTCGTGATGAACACCAAGCGCGTCCTGGTCAGCTCCTGGCTCGACAGCCACGGCTCACTGGCGCGGCTGATCGCCGAGGGCGACCGAGCCGATCGCAACCACTACGGCGAGCTCTACGTGCGGTTCCTGTTCGACGGGCCGCGCCGGACCGGACTCCTCCACGCCGACCCGCATCCCGGCAACTTCCGACTGCTCGCGGACGGGCGGCTGGGCGTGGTCGACTACGGCTCCGTCGCGCGGCTGCCGGAGAAGACGCTGCCACCGCCGATCGGGCGGTTGCTACGTCGCGCCGTCGAGGACGACTACGACGCGGTGGTCGAGGGGCTGCGCGACGAGGGCTTCATCAAGCCGGGCATCGACATCCCGGTCCAGGTACTCCGCGACTACCTCGCGCCGTTCGTCGAGCCGGCCCGTCAGGAGCGGTTCCAGTTCAGCCGCGAATGGATGCGCCGCCAGGCGGCCCGCATGAACGATCCACGCAAACCGGCCTTCACGACCGCCATTCGCATCAACCTCCCCCCGTCGTACCTCCTGATCCATCGAGTGTGGATCGGCGGTCTCGGTGTGCTCAGTCAGCTCGAGGCGGAGGCTCCATTTCGAGCCATCTGCGAAGAAGCCCTGCCTGGTTTCGCCAACAACTGACCAAGGCGGACTAAAGTGGCACAGCGTGTCTCGGGGCACACGGGCCAGGAGGAGGTACGCGATGGGACAGGCACGGCGGGTGCATCTTCACATCGGCGCACCGAAGACGGGGACGACCTTCATCCAGTCGGTGCTGTGGCAGTACCGGCACACCTGGTCGGAGTATGAAGTCGCCTATCCGGTCGAGAGTCCGGACGAGATGTTCCATGCCACGCTCGACGTACGAGCCCTGCCATGGGGCGGCGTCGACCATCCGGAGTGGGCGGGCTCGTGGGACCGGCTGGCCGACCGGGTCGCCGCCGTCGACTCCGACGTCATCTTGTCCCAGGAGCTGCTCGCCGGCGCCGACAAGGCCCAGGTGCCCCGGATCATCGAGTCGTTCGCCGATCGTGAGGTCCACGTCGTCTACACCCTGCGTTCGGTGGCTGCGATGCTGCGATCGGACTGGCAGGAGCAGGTCAAGCATCGGCACACCGCCGACTGGCCCGAATACCTCCGGCTGGTCTTCGACGAGCCGGACCGATCGCACTTCGGCCAGTGGTTCTGGGGCCACCACGACGCCGCCACTGTCCTCGCCCGCTGGTCGTCGGCGTTGCCGGCCGAGCGGATCCACGTGGTCGTCACGACGCCGGCCGCGCCTCGGCGCAAGCTCTGGACCGACTTCGCCGGTCTGATCGGCCTGCCGACCGATCTGGAGCTGGTGAGCAACCGCAACCTCAACGTGTCGCTCGGACGTACTGCGACCCGGCTGCTCGCCGGGGTCAACGAACGCGTAGCGGACCGCTTCGACGACGATCGCTACGCCTCCGTCGTCGGTCAGGTCCTCACCAACCAGGTGCTTCCGGCGGCGGTCAACCGCGACCCGCTCACGTTTCCGGGTGAGCTCGCCGACGCGATCCGCGGTCGCGGCCGCGACATCGCCAAGCTGCTTCGCGACGGCCCCTACGACGTCGTCGGCGACCCCGAGCTGCTGGTGGACGACGTTCCGATCACGAAGGCCGGCGCCGGAGCCGGAGCCCGCAGCGTGGCGCTCGCCGCTGACGTCGTGACGCCGCTGCTGATCCAGATCGGCACCCAGGCGGACGAGATCTCCGGACTTCGCGACGTGGTCAACCGGCTCAGTGCCGAGGTGGCCCAACTGCAGAACGCCGAACCCGACACGGCCGGCCCGGTGCGCCGTTACGTGCGGGAGCTGTCCGAGCGCCATGACGCCGTGATGTGGACCCGTCGGCAGTGGTGGCACGCCGTCGAGCGCTGGCGGGCCTGGCGCGCCTCGACCTGACCTTCGGTCACCACCACTCGTTGTCGAGTCGGCCCTCGATGCCGCGTACGTGCTCGCGGGCGCATCGATCGCAGTAGACCAGCGACTTGCCGTTCTCGACCGATGTCGCCCAGGTCAGCGGCAGGGTCTCGCCGGTGGCGACCCGATCGCAGTAGTCGCAGGTGTACGTCACCCGCCCATCATGCCGCCGCTCTCCCACGCCGGTCGATGGCACGCGTCCGACCGCGTCCGCCCACTGGCGGTAGGCAAATCGCGAAACACGCCGGCGTGTTTCGCGATTTGCCTACCCTCAGCGGGCCGGGGTTGCCGGATCGGCGCCGGACAGCAGCGAGCCCCGGCCCACCTGATGGTGAGCCGGGGCTGCTGATGTAACCGTCAGACCGACTGGGCCACGACGGGAAGTCGCCGAGCGCCTCAGAGGGCCCTTGCCAGACGGAGCTTCGCGGCACGCGCCTTGCGCGCGGCACGATCCGCCTGGCGAGCGAGCCGCTGCGAACGAGCCATATGACGGCTCAGACGCTCGGATCGCGCGTGTGCGAGGCGCTCGCGACTATGCGCTCGCGCCAAGTCTTCGTGCAAGAGATTCATGATGATGCTCCTGGTCTGTGTCTTGGTGCTTGGTCTCATGTGGATGAAGTCCTGTTCCCAGGCGGCGGTCAGGCCGCTGCCTCGTTCTTGCGCGGACGGCCGCGAGGGCGCTTGCGGGGGATGACTACTCCCTGCAAGAACAACTCACCGCCCCAGACGCCCCATGGCTCGCGCCGCTCGAGAGCCCCGTTGAGGCACTCGACCCGGACTGGGCAGTCCAGGCAGAGAGCTTTGGCCAGCTCCACGTCGGCTGGAGACTCGGCGAACCACAACTCTGCATCGTTCGACCGGCAAGGCAACTGGTCATCGTCCACCGCTTCGAGCGTTGCGCTCGTGAACGGTTCGAGGACGCTGATGGTCATCTGTCACCTCCTTGTGACTGTCGATCTGACGGTGGGGCCGAAGCCCCCGGAAACTCTTGGATGTTTCACGTTTCGCCACTCTTCTTTTGACAAACAAAAGGGCCGCGGAATCCGGAGTGGGATTCCGCGGCCTGGAGGTGAGCCGGTCGTGTAATGGTCTCAAACCGGTGGACTCCAGGCTGGGTCTCCCACGTGGAAGGCCTGCAGGGTCGGGACGTACGTCGGGCGGACACCGAGGCCGCCGATGGACACACTGGTCCCGTCGATGCTGATCTCGGCCGCCGCACACGCGATGCCGTCCATCCGCGAGGCGCCAACGAGATCACGTGGACGCGCCGTGAACGACGGCGAGATCTTGGTCTTGGTGATCATCAGGGGCACCTCCTTCTTGAGAGCGGTCCGGCATCGATCCCTGTCGGGGTCGATGCCGTGATGTTACGCCGAGCGGATCAGGGCGCGCAATCCTTTTTCCCGAGGCCGGCCGATTCCGGAGATCATCCGGTCTGACCAGCGCAGATCGCGATGACGTCCGCACCGTACTTGTCGAGCTTGACCTTGCCGACGCCGGGGACTTTCATCAGCGCCACATCGTCGGACGGCAGGGTCTCGGCGATGGCGGTCAGCGTCGCGTCGGTGAACACGCCGTAGGCCGGCAGGCTCTGGGCGCTGGCCTGCTCGCTCCGCCACGACCGCAGTCGCTCGAACAGCGCCTCGTCGTAGGTCGCCGGACACGCCTCGCAACGACCGATCTTGCG
>DATFRX010000452.1:0-5789 GCA_035262905.1 Nocardioidaceae bacterium | reverse complement strand
TGGAGCGGCTGGGCATCGTCTTCGACATCAGTCATCTCGGCGTCGCGGGCGTCGAGGACGTCCTGTCGCTCGCCACCCGGCCGTTCCTCGCGACCCACTCGGCGTGCCTGGCGATCACCGACATCCACCGCAACCTCGGCGACGAGCAGATCAAGCGGATCGCCGAGCTCGGCGGTGTGATCAACGTGGCGGCGGCGATCCCGTTCTTCATCGATCCCGAACGCGCGACCGCCGAGCGGGTCATCGACCACATCGAGCACCTGATCGAGACGGCCGGCATCGACCACGTCGGCGTCGGGCCCGACTTCGTGGACGACTACTTCCAGCGGGTCTACGGCGGCTGGATCGTCGGCAAGGACATGAGCGACGGCGACTTCCCGCGGTCCGAGATCGAGCGCCCCTCGGACCTGCCCAAGCTCACCGAGGCGATGGTCAGCCGCGGCATCAGCGAGGCCGACATCCGCAAGATCCTCGGCGGCAACGTTCTGCGGGTCTTCCGCCAGGTGATGGGCGTCCCGGCCGGCTAGTGCTCGGACCCGCACCCGTGGGGGTAGGCAAATCCCGAAACACGCCGGCGTGTCTGAGGATTTGCCTACCGCCAGCGGTGCCTCAGCGATGCCTTAACGCTCGACCAGGTACGGCCGGGCCAGGTCGGTGTTGTCGACCACATACGTCGCGAGTGCCTCCGGGTCGCAGTCCGCGAGGTAGCGGCGCTGGCCCTCCACGTACCGGTGGTTCGCGGGATGCTCCGGATCGGCGGGCGCGCCGTCGCGGAACGCCATCCGGGCGCACGAGATGACCGGGTCGATCCGGCAGAAGACCGACAGGTCCCACAGGTCGGCCAGCTCCCGGCGATGCAGGAAGATCCCGTCGAAGAGCAGCACGGTCCCGGGCTCGACCGGCTGCGTCCGGCGCGGCACGGAAGCGTCCCGGGTGTGGTCGAACACCGCGGGGACCACCGGTTCGCCGGCGACCAGCGGATCGAGCAGCACCGTCCGCAGGGTCGGATAGTCGTACGAGTCCAGGTAGTAGCCGTCCGGTGAGCCGCGGCCGCGGCTGTACCGCTCGGCCCGGGGGCGATGGAAGCCGTCCACACTGGCCCGCAGCACCGGCCGACCGGCGGCCCGGATCGGCTCGGCGAGCTCGTCGGCGAGCCAGGTCTTGCCGGCGCCGTCGACCCCGTCGATCGCGACGCGCCGTGGCCGGTCGGTCGGCAGGGCGACGATCGCGTCCACCAGCCGGGCGAGCATTGTCTGCCGCTGCGCGGATGTCACGATGGATTCGCCGTCGTCAGCCAACGTCACGGCCGGATCCTCCCACGGGAAAGCAGGTGACCATGTCCCAGCAGCGCGAGATCGTCGTCGTCGAACACGAGGTGGGTTGCCCACTCGACCGGTTCGCGGACTGGCTCGACGACGTCGACATCCGGATGGTCCGCCCGTACCTCGGCGACCCGGTGCCGGAGTCGGTACGCGACGGCCTGATCGTGCTCGGCGGCGAGATGTCGGCGTACGACGACGAGGTGGCGCCCTGGCTGCCGGCTGTCCGCGAGCTGTTGCGGACCGTCGTGCGGGACGAGGTGCCCACACTCGGCATCTGCCTCGGGGCGCAACTGCTGGCGATCGCAGCCGGCGGCGACGTCCTGGTGGCGGCGCCAGGCGGTCGGGAGTCCGGCGTGATCGACGTGGACTGGCGCGCCGAAGCGGTTGTCGACCCGCTGGTGAGCGGACTGCCCGATCCCACAGCTGGCCCGAGCATGCACGCCGACGCGATCGTCCGGCTGCCACCGGGCGCGGTCTGGCTCGGCGCGAGCGCGGCCTATCCGCATCAGGCGTTCCGGCTCGGACCGGCGGCCTGGGGCGTGCAGTTCCACCCGGAGGTGTCGCTGCCGACGTTCCGGGGCTGGGCCGTCGACCTGCCGGAGGTCGACACCGAGGCGGTCACGACGGAGTTCGTCGACCGGGACGCCGCCACCGTCGCCTGCGGCCGGGCCCTGGCCAAGCGGTTCGGCACGATCGTCAACGCCGCGGTGCCGAAGGCGGAGCCTCAGCCGCTTTCGTGAGCGCGGACGTAGTCGGCGACCAGGTCGGCCACCAGATCCGGCCGCTGGACGGCCGCCCAGTGACCGGCGTCGATGTCGACCCGGGTCAGCTCGGGCACGGACTCGTCGAGGTGCTCGAAGACCTGCGGGACGACGTACTTGTCGTGCTTCGGCACGATCAGCTGCACGGGTACGCCGGTCTTGCCGGGCCGGGGGTGCCGCATCCGATCCTGGATGTTGGCCCGATAGAGATTGAGCCCGTTGGTCGCGTCCTGGGTGAAGGTGTCGCCCCAGTGCGAGCCGTCGCCAAGTCGCTCGGTCGTGGCTATCCGACGACGCAGTTGCGGGGTGGCCCGCCGCCACAGCTGCTCGGGGAGCCACGGCACCTGGAACGCGTAGATGTACCACGAGTTCAGTCCCTGGCGCACGAGCAGGTTGAGGTCGCGCTCGTTGCGAGCCCGCCGGAAGACATGCGCCATGTGGTCCAGCGACGGTCCGCCGATCGAGGTGTACGACAGCAGTCGCCCCTGCAGACGTACATCGGAGTCCTCGGTCGTGACGGCGTCCCACAGCTGGATCGAACCCCAGTCGTGGCCGACCAGATGCACCCGGGCGTCCCGTCCGGCCACCTGGTCCATGACTGCCACGAGGTCGTCGATCAACCGCTCGAGCCGGTAGCCGCGGCGGTTCGGCGGCGCGGTCGAATGCCCGGCGCCGCGGACGTCGTAGGTGATCACGCGGAGGCCGTGCTGCTCGGCGAGGCGGTCGGCCACCGGCTCCCAGACGACCTGCGAGTCGGGGTAGCCGTGCACCAGGATCACCGTCGGCGCGCCCCGCTTCGGCCAGTCGCGTACTGCCAGGGTGACATCGGTCGAGACGACGGACTGAGTCTCCATGCAGATGAGCGTCATGCATCGGGGTGCCGACCGCAACCGGCGGCCGCTCGGCGAGGGTCGTACCCCTTGTCGCGGTTCGGACATCCACGCGGTTAGGCTCCCCAGGGGATTCCCGGATCGGTCGAGTCGCGAAGGACGGCAGCACCGTGGATTTGATGGAGTATCAGGCCAAGGAACTGTTCGCGAAACACGACGTTCCGCTGACTCCCGGCATCGTGGCCGAGACGGTCGACGAGGTCCGCGCCGCGGCCGAGCAGATCGGCGGGCGGGTCGTCGTCAAGGCTCAGGTCAAGGTCGGCGGCCGGGGTAAGGCCGGTGGCGTCAAGCTCGCGGCCGACCCGGACGAAGCTGCCGCACGTGGCGGCGAGATCCTCGGCATGGATATCAAGGGCCACACGGTCCACCGGGTGCTCGTCGTGCCCGCCGTCGACATCGCCGACGAGTACTACTTCTCGTTCCTCGTCGACCGTGCCAACCGGGCGTACCTCTGCATCGCCAGCGTCGAGGGCGGCGTCGAGATCGAGGAGGTCGCCCGGACCAACCCGGACGCGGTCGCCCAGATCCGGATCGACCCGGTCGCCGGCGTCGACGAGGCCAAGGCCCGCGAGATCGTGGCGACCGCGAAGTTCCCGGCCGAGCTGGCCGACCAGGCGACCGCAATGATCACCCGGCTCTGGGACTGCTTCGTGGCCGAGGACGCCTCGCTGGTCGAGGTCAATCCGCTGGGCCGGCTCGGTGACGGGCGCCTGGACGCGCTCGACGGCAAGGTCACGGTCGACGACAACGCCGGCTTCCGGCACCCCGATCATGCGGACTACGTCGACCGCACCGCCGACGACCCTCTGGAGGCGGCGGCCAAGGAGCGCGACCTCAACTACGTGAAGCTCGACGGCACGGTCGGCATCATCGGCAACGGCGCTGGGCTAGTCATGAGCACGCTCGACGTGGTCGCTTACGCGGGCGACGAGTTCGGAGGCGTACGGCCAGCGAACTTCCTCGACATCGGCGGCGGCGCCAGTGCCGAGGTGATGGCCAACGGGCTCGAGATCGTGCTCGGCGACCCGGACGTACGCGCCGTCTTCGTCAACGTGTTCGGCGGCATCACGGCATGTGACGCCGTCGCCAACGGCATCGTGTCCGCGATCGACATGCTGGAGTCGCGCGGCGAGACGATCACGAAGCCCCTGGTCGTACGCCTCGACGGCAACAACGCCGAGGAGGGGCGGCGGATCCTCGCCGATGCCGAGAACGACATCGTCGAGATGGTCGACACGATGGACGGGGCCGCCCGGCGCGCGGCCGAGCTGGCGGCGGCGAAGTAAGGAGCGGACCCATGGCCATCTTCCTCAACGAGCAGAGCAGGATCATCGTCCAGGGCATGACCGGGTCCGAGGGCCAGCGGCACACCCGCCGGATGCTCGCCGCGGGCAGCAGCGTGCTCGGCGGCGTCAACGCCCGCAAGGCCGGCACGTCTGTTGCCTTCGATGACGGCAGCAGCGACGGCACCAGCCTCCCGGTGTTCGGCACCGTCGAGGAGGCGATGAAGGAGACCGGCGCCGACGTGTCGGTGCTGTTCGTGCCGCCCGCGTTCACCAAGGACGCCATGGTCGAGGCGGTCGACGCCGGCATGCCGCTGATCGTCGTCATCACCGAGGGCGTGCCGGTCCACGACACGGCCTGGGCGCTGGCCCACTCACAGCGCACCGGCGGCTCGCGCATCATCGGGCCGAACTGCCCTGGCATCGCCTCGCCGGGCAAGTCGAACGCCGGCATCATCCCGTCCGACATCACCGGCCCCGGCCGGATCGGCCTGGTCAGCAAGTCGGGGACATTGACGTACCAGCTGATGTACGAGCTGCGCGACATCGGCTTCACGACCTCGGTCGGCATCGGGGGCGACCCGATCATCGGGACCACGCACATCGACTGCCTGCAGGCCTTCCAGGACGACCCGGAGACCGACGCGATCATCATGGTCGGCGAGATCGGCGGCGACGCGGAGGAGCGGGCGGCCGACTACATCCGGGCCAACGTCACCAAGCCGGTCGTCGGCTACGTCGCCGGGTTCACCGCGCCCGAGGGCAAGACGATGGGCCACGCCGGGGCGATCGTGTCGGGCTCGTCCGGCACCGCCGAGGCGAAGAAGCAAGCGCTCGAAGCGGCCGGCGTCCGGGTCGGCAAGACCCCCTCGGAGACCGCCCGCCTGATGCGCGACATCGTCACCGCCCGCTAACGACGATCCGTCACTCGGACAGCGACCATCCGCCACTCGGACGGCTACCATCCGCTGTCTAACTGACGGATGGTCGCTGTCCGAGTGACGGATCGTCGAAGGGGTTAGCCCAGCTCGGCGAGCCGCTGACCGGCGCGGAGCGCGAGCGCGTTGAAGGCGCCCTTGGTGACGTCGAACCGGCCCACCGGCGTGAACAGGATCTCGGCCAACCGCGACCCGTTGCGCACTAGTGCGAGGCGGTACTCGACCGCCTTGTTGTGCCTGGCCTCCAGCGACAACGACCAGGCGCTGGCGTTGACACCGGGCGCGCGGAGCCGGGACGGATCGCGGACGTGGGCGGTGAGCACCCGATCCTCACACGACTTCAGCCGCTTCTCCAGGCGCCGTTGGTACGCCTTGGCGGACTTCTCCGACTTGAACTGGGCGACGGTCTCGCTGATCCCGAACGTCGGAGGCAGCTGCTTGGCCTCCGGGACCACGTAGAAGCGGGTCTGGACGCCACTGACACTGTTGCCATTGAACTGGGCCTGGTCGCAGGTGGTCGCGGACCTGTTGCTCTTCGCCTGCTTCGGTGGCGTCGCGATCCACACCTTCGCCAGGTTGGCGACCGGCGGCAGGT
>DATFRX010000451.1:0-3302 GCA_035262905.1 Nocardioidaceae bacterium | reverse complement strand
GTCGCCGACGATCGGCAGGTCGAGGAGCCGGCTCATCGCGGCCTGGAACGCGTCCTCGTTCGCGCGTACGTGGGCGTTGAGGTCGTCCCGTTCGAAGATGTCGAGGTTCGCCATCGCGACCGCGGCCGACACCGGGTGCCCACCGAAGGTGTAGCCGTTGGAGAACATCGCCGGCCCCGACGCGAACGGCTCGAACAGCCGGTCCGAGGCGATCATCGCGCCCATCGGCGAGTAGCCGGAGGTGAGTCCCTTGGCGCAGGTGATGATGTCGGGCTCGTAGTCGTAGCGCTGGGAGCCGAACAGGTGCCCGAGCCGACCGAAGGCGCAGATCACCTCGTCGGACACCAGGAGCACGTCGTACTCGTCGCAGATCTCCCGCACCCGCTGGAAGTAGCCCGGCGGCGGTGGGATCGAGCCGCCGGCATTCTGCACCGGCTCGAGGAAGACGGCCGCGACGCTCTCGGGACCCTCGAACTCGATGGCCTCGCCGATCCGGTCGGCCGCCCAGCGTCCGAACGCCACCTCGTCGTCGGCATGGACCGGCGCGCGGTAGAAGTTGGTGTTCGGCACCTGGACGCTGCTCGGCACCAGTGGCTCGAACGGCGCCTTCATCTTCGGCACCGCCGTGATCGACAGCGCGCCGTGCGGCGTCCCGTGATAGGCGACGGTGCGGCTGATCACCTTGTGCTTGGTCGGCTTGCCGGTGAGTTTGAAGTACTGCTTGGCGAGCTTCCAGGCGGTCTCGACCGCCTCGCCGCCCCCGCTGGTGAAGAAGATCCGGTTCAGGTCGCCGGGCGCCTCGCCGGCCAGCCGCTCCGCCAGCTCGATCGCGGTCGGGTGCGCGAACGACCAGATCGGGAAGTACGCCAGCTCGGCGGCCTGCTTGGCGGCGGCGTCGGCCAGTTCGGTCCGGCCGTGCCCGACCTGGACGGTGAACAGCCCGGACAGCGCGTCCAGCAGCCGTTTGCCGTTGATGTCGTAGACGTACGGTCCGTCGCCGCGCACGATGGTCGGCACCTTGGAGCTCTCGTACGACGAGTGCCGGGTGAAATGCATCCACAGATGGCGCTTCGCGGCGGCATCGAGGTGGTCAGGGGTGGGGCGGCTGCTGTCGGCGGTCATGGACGCATTGTCCCCGCATCCGACCGGGCCGGGGCAACCAGTCCCGGGGGCCAAATGGTCCTGCATGTTGTGAGCCTGATCGGCCAGACTGTGGCCATGCCCCGAAACGGACGAATGTCGTCGGCCGACGCTCGTCCGGCTGGGTCGACGTCCGACGCCCGAACCATGGCATTCGAGGAGTTCGTCGTCGCCCGTTCCGAGCGGCTGCTGCGCACGGCGTACCTGCTGACCCGCGATCACGCGCTCGCCGAGGACCTGCTCCAGACCGCACTGGCGAAGGCCTGGTCGTCGTGGCACCGGATCGAGGCCGATCCCGAGTCGTACGTCCGCCGGATCATCGTCAACACCTTCGCCACCTGGTGGCGCCGGCGCTGGAACGGCGAGCTCCCCACCGAGGAGCTGCCCGAGCCAGGCGCGAGCGATCCGGCGCCGGGCGGACCCGACGTCGCGACCAGTACGGACCTGTGGGCCGCGGTCGGCCGACTCCCCAAGCGGCAGCGCGCAGTGATCGTGCTGCGGTTCTACGAGGACCTCTCGGAGGCCGACACCGCCATGCTGCTCGGCGTGTCCGCCGGGACGATCAAGAGCCAGACCGCCAAGGCCCTGGCCAAGCTCCGGATCGACCCCTCGATACTGGACCGGCCGGATCCGTCGATGGGAGGTTCGCCATGAACCTCGACGATCTGCGCCGCGAGCTGCGGAACCGGGCCGGTGAGCCCGGCGGTACGCCGATGGACGATCGGCTGGCAGGGGTCCGGTCCAAGGTGGTCGCCGCCCGGCGGCGCAAGGCGGTGGCGTCCGGCGTTGCCGCGATCGCCTCGCTCGCCGTCATCGGCGTGGTCTCGACCCAGCTGGTCAACCTCGGTCGCGACGACCCGAACGACTCCGACCTGGCGCACATGCCCCAATCGCTCAACGGCGACGAGCTGGTCGCGGCGCGATACAACGACGGAGCGAGCCAGCTGAGCTGGACCGTCAAGCTCGAGCATCTCGACGTGCTGACCCGGGCGACCTGTCTGCTTCCGGACGGCGTCGTACCGCCGGAGTCGAACGACCCCTTGGTGCTCGCCTGGCGCATCGGCTCGAAACAATACACCGTCGCCTGCGGGCCGGAGGACGATCCCGGTGTCGGCACCAACGGACCCACGACCCGGGCCGACTGGCAGGAGCTCGGCGCCCGGCCCGGGGAGGAAATCGCAGTGGATGCCGAGCTTCTCCAGGGCGGCGAACCGGTCGACGTGCCTTACGCCCAGTTCGGGGTCGGGATCTACGAGAAGGCCGGCGACCGGGTGCATCGCGACGGTGTCGAGCTGACCAAGGTCCTCGATATCGGCGACGACAGCTACGAACTGGTCCACTGGAAGATCCGCCCGCTGACCGAACTGCCGGATGACGACCGCACGCTGCGGCTACGGACGCCGGAGACCGACGGGTCGATCGCGGTCGTCTACGGCTGGCAGGCGGAGACCCCGACGGCCGGGTTCCAGCTGAGGCAGAACGGGGAGCCGGTGGCCTCCGGCTACGGCGGTTCGATCGGCGACCCCATGGTCATCGACGGCGGCACCGAGCACAAGCTGGCACTCGAGGCCGGTGGAACGACGGCCGACGGCGTCCTGGTCCTCGCGTACTACCAGCAGACGGACTAAAGTCCGGCTTCGCTCTGGCCCTCGGCGGCCGGTGCCAACGGGGTGGTCGCCGGGTTGAGCGCGAGCAGCGCCAGCCACAGGTGTACGCGGTCGTTGGTGCTGTTCAGGGACCGCTCGGTGAGTGCCTCGATCCGCGACAGCCGATAGCGCACCGTGTTGCGGTGGACGTACAACCGATCCGCGGTGGCCTGGACCGAGCCGTCGAGCTCGAGGTAGGTCCGCAGCGTCTCGATCAGATGGCTGTCGCCACCGCGGTCGGCGCCGAGCAGCGGGCCGAGGGTGGCCCGGCCCAGCTCCTGCACCGGCAGATCGGGGTTGGCCATGAGCAGTCGCGGGATGCTCAGCGGCTCGCCCTCGTGGATGCCGGTTCCCTTGGCGAGCGCGTCGCGGGCCTCGAGGTAGCTCCACCGGATGCCGTCCACGCCGCTGTAGAGGCCGCCGATGCCGAGCTGCACCGATCCACCGAGATGCTGCAGATAGTCCTGCAGGATGCGGGCGGTCCGGTCGGCGGGCTGTTGCTCGGTGCAGATCGCG
>DATFRX010000450.1:0-7769 GCA_035262905.1 Nocardioidaceae bacterium | reverse complement strand
GGTCCTGCTCGCGGAACAGCGGCTTGACGTGTTCCTCGAAATGGATCGGCTCGTCCGTCGTCGCAGTTGCGCTTGCCGAACTGCCGCCGGTCGCGAAGCGACTGACCGCGCCCCATTCGGCGAAGTGCGCGACGAGCGAGTCGGCCACGGCGGTCAGCACTCGCTGTACCGGTCCGAGCGCACTCGCCACGCGTTCCGGCGAGTTGTCCGTCACGGCAGCGCAGAAGGTCGAGGCGTCGCGGATGCGCTCCTCGAGCAGGAACCAGGCGGATTCGCGATGGGGGAGGAGGTCGTCGTCTTCGTAGAAGAGCTCGAAGCTTGGCCCGGCATTCCGTCCGGGGTGGTCGGGTCCGACCGAAAGCGTCGTGACCAACTCGCCGAGCGGCCGGAGCACGCCGGCCATCAGGTTGCTGGCCGAGCGTGCGAGCGTCGCGAGTTGCTCGTCGGTCTCCTCCGTGTGCGCGAAGTAGCGCTCCAGGATCTGCAGCAGGATCTCGTAGCTGACGTTGAACAGATCGGTGCACTGCGACGTGACTCGATCGCCGATCAGGGGGACCGTGTCGTCGCGCTCGCCGGGACGTACGCTCGCGAACATCACCGGCCGGACCGGGTCGAACGCCGGATTCGCCCCGAGCATGGCGCGGTAGTCCTCGAGGATCCGGACGAACTGGCCGAAGTGCGCCGTCTCCCAGCGGCCGCGCGCTCCCTCGCCCTGCTCGAGGATGGTGTCGAGCGCTTGCTGCGCCGACGCGAGGTCAGTCACCGGGACGAGCTCTGGCCACCCGAAGTCGGCGCTGGTCGCCTGGGCGCGTGGCGGGCCGACGAACAGGTAGCGCTCGCCGAACTTGTCCGCGAGGTGTGCCAGCCCCTGCTCGATGGAGCGGTACAGATGGCCGATGGTGGCGAAGTCCTGGAGCTGGGGGACGATGTCGCCCTGGCTCACCAGGGGGACGGCTTCGTGCACCGGCGCGTCGATGCCCTCGGCACCTTCGAGCGCCATGCCCTCTGGACGCTCGAGGAACATGAAGTGCTGCAGTGCCGGCTCGCCGAAGGGCACCAGCGTCAGGTTCACGGCCGCTGGATAGTGGCGAGCCGGCGCGGGAAGATTCGGCCGGGTCAGATGCGGTGCGGCGCCGATCGCGGCGAGGACGTTCTGCACCAGCGCGAGGTGCAGCATCTCCTCGGTCGCGACGTGGGCAATGGTCTTTCGCCAGCGGGTGACGGCTTCCAGCTCGTCCGGCGTGAGCCCCTCGTCGGCTCGCTGCTTGAGCGAGAACGCCGCGAACAGGTATTGGCACATGATCCCGTGCTCCAGCTCGGCCGCCTCGCAGAGCATGTAGATGAGCGCCTCGCGATGCTCGATGACGAACGGCGCCTCGGGCTCGGCCCGGCCACCGCGGATCGCCAACAGCTCCGAGAGCCTTCCTCGCCCGGCGTTGCCAATCGAATCAGCCATTCCTAGTACTCCCGACCCCGGTGGTCATCGCGTTGCTCGACGCCTGTGTCGATCCTCGCCCACCGGCCCAGCTTCGGGAAGGACTCGCGCTGTCTCGCTTCGGTCCGGCTGTAGTCTCGGCAGACGTGACAGCAGAGTCGCCGGCCCAGACCGTTCAGCGCCTGTTTCCGTTGCTCGCCGAGGGGAAGCCCGCGGACGCAGCGGCGCTGTTCGCCGACTCGGTGTCGTTCTCGATCCCGCACCCGCCGGGCATTCCGTGGGTACCGGAGGTCGACTCGGCGGACGGTATGCGGACGTTCTTCGAGTTGCTCGGGACCCATGTGCAGCCCAAGGAGTTCGATCTCCGTCAGATCATCACCGAGGGTGACGACGTGGTGCTCCTCGGCCGCATGGTCTCCGAGGTCAAGAAGACCGGCCGCGACATCGACACCGCGTTCGCTCTGCATATGACGGTCCGGGACGGCCGGATCACTCGCTACCACCTCTACGAGGACACCAATGCCGTCGCCGAGGCGTACTTCGGCGATCGGGGGAGTGGGGAATGAAGCCGTCGCGGCGGCGTGCGGACTGATGTCCTCGCCGACGATGCGCGCCGTCCAGCTGTCCGCCCCCGGCCCGGTGGACAATCTTCGGTTGACCACGCTCCCGCTGCCGCCCGAGCGCGACGGCTGGGTGCGGATCCGGGTCGAGGCGTTCGGGCTCAACCGTTCGGAGCTGAAGCTTCGGCTGGGTCTGAGCGAGGGCGTCAGCTTTCCGCGAGTGCCTGGGATCGAGGCCGCCGGCACCGTCGACGCGGCTCCGGAGGGCAGCGGGCTCGCTTCTGGGCAGAAGGTCGTCGCGATGATGGGCGACATGGGCCGTACCTACGACGGCGGCTATGCCGAGTACACGTCGGTGCCGCTGGCGCAGGTCATCCGGGTCGACACCGACCTGCCCTGGGAGGTGCTCGGTGCCTTGCCGGAGATGGTGCAGACCGCGTACGGCTCGCTCACAGTCGGCGTGGATCTGAAGCCCGGTCAGTCGGTGCTGATCCGCGGCGGCACGTCCTCGGTGGGCCTGGCCGCCGCCGCGTTGGCCACCTGGCGCGGCGCCACGGTGCTGGCCACCACCCGGCAGGCCGACCGCCTGGCCTGGCTGAAGGAGCGCGGCATCGACCACCCGTTGCTCGACACCGGCGAGGTCGCGCCCGCCGTGCGCGAGCTCTACCCCGACGGCGTCGATGCCGCCCTCGATCTGGTCGGCACCCCTACCCTCCAGGACACGCTTCGCGCCGTCCGCGTACACGGCACGGCCTGCTTCAGCGGCAGCCTGTCGAACCAGTGGACGGTCCGGGACTTCTCCCCGAACGAGTACCTGCCGAGAGGCGTACGCCTGGCGGGCTACTTCGGCGATGCGTCCGATCTGCCTCGGGAGGACTTCCAGGAGATCCTCGACGCGGTCGCGGCCGGTCGGCTGGCCTTCCCCGTCGACCGGGTCTATGACGGCCTGGAGCAGGTCCGGCAGGCTCACGACGACATGGAGCACGACCGGGCCACCGGCAAACTGGTCGTTCGCGTCCGGCATTAGCGGCTGCGGGGGATGATGGAGCACATGCGACGAGGCCTGGTGGCAGTCCTCCTCCTTATCCTCGTGACGGCCGGCTGCTCGTCAGGGGGAGGCTCGGACCATGCCGCTTCGACGGCGTCCGGCTCGAGCCCTGGGTCCTCGGCAACCGGGTCCTCGCCGACGGCCAACGGCACGTCGCGGTTCGAGAACTGGCCGACGTATCACCGAACGCCGAGCCGATCGGGCCGCGCGGCATCGACCGTCTCCGCACCCCTGGAAGGCGCGTGGTCCGAGCCGCTGCGGGGCGCGGTGTACGGCGAGCCGCTGGTCGTGGACGGCCTGCTGATCGTGGCCACCGAGGGCAACAACGTCTACGGGATCGACCCGGCCAGCGGGCAGGTGCAGTGGCAGACGAACTTCGGCACGCCGATGCCGCTGAGCGAGCTCCCCTGCGGAGACATCGACCCGCTGGGGATCACGAGCACGCCGGCCTACGATCCGCGGACCGGATCGGTCTTCGTGGTCGCCGAGACGACGGGTGCTCACCACACGCTCTGGGCGATCGACCCGGCGACCGGGCACAAGCGCTGGCAACGCAGCCTCGACACCCAGCCGGACCGCAACCCGTTCGCCGAGCAGCAGCGGTCGGCGCTGCTGGTCACCCACGGCCGGGTGATCACGACGTTCGGCGGTCTGGCTGGCGACTGCGGCAACTACGTCGGCTACGTCACCTCGGCGCCGGTGGGCGGCAGAGGGGCGATCCACTCGTACGCCGTGCCGACCCCGCGAGAGGCGGGCATGTGGTCGCCGGCCGGGCCGGTGGTGGGACCGAACGGCAACGTCTACGTGGCGGCCGGCAACGGGGCCAAGACCAGCGGTGCTTGGGACAAGAGCGACTCGGTCACGGAGCTGACGCCGGTGAGCCTTCATGCCGTGTCGGTGTTCGCGCCGTCGACGTGGCGTCAGGACAACGCCGCCGACCTCGACCTCGGGTCGTCGTCACCGGTGCCCGTGTCGGATCGGATCGTCATCGCCGGCAAGCGCGGAACGGTCTATCTGCTGGAGCCGCAGATGAGCGGCGTCGGTTCGGCGATTCGGCAGCTCGACGGCTGCACGGCATTCGGCGGAGCCGCGCGGGCCGGACCGCACACCCTGTTGATGCCGTGTCTTGGCGAGGACGCGATCAAGCAGCTGCAGGTCGGCCGGCAGCACCTGTCCTTCGGCTGGACGGCGTCGGGCATGTACGCCTCGCCGGTCGTCGCAGGCTCGTACGTCCTCGTCGCCGACCGCGACACCGGCGATCTCGTCGTGCTGCGGCTGTCGGACGGCAGCACAGTCCAGCGCATCCACGCCGGACCGCTCACGCACTTCCCGTCGGTCACGGTCTCGGGCGGCATGGTGTTCGTGCCGACGCTGAACGGCATCACCGCGTTCAGAGGCGCTTAGGCCGCGGCGGCGCCGTCGATCTCCGAGTCGTCGTCGGCTCGGTCTCGCGCTCCGCCTCGTCGCATCGGTTCGACGACGTACGGAGGGTTGGCGGATTCGACCTTGCGTCCAGCCGTCCTACGCTCAGCGCCGGTCCCGATCCCCACGACGATGCCGACGAAGAGTCCGATGTACATGCCGCCCTCGGCGAGCAGATAGGCGTATCGCACGTGTTCGTGGCCGGTGGCAGCCGCGATGGCCACATCGGCGACGCCGCCCAGGAAGAAGCCGGCAATCATGCCGACGACGGCGCCGACACCGGCGCTGATGACCGCCATGAAGAAGCCTCTCCAGGTGGCCTCAGACCTCGATTCAGCGCTCATCCTGTCCTCCTAGCCTGGTGCGGCAGATGGGAGGTCACATCGGCTGTGGCCTGCTGGTTGTTGCGAATCCGGCTGTCTCGGGGACAGTGCGGTTCGTGTTCACCAGCCACGCTGAGTCTACCAAATAAACTGCTTAAGTCTATAGATTCACTCTGCATAAGGTCCCCGGCCCGTGTCACCGCCGGGCGCTGAAGGGAAGCGGGTCCGGAAGCACGATGCTCGTGAGCAGATGCCGGCCGAGGGCCTTGTCGCCGTCGATCCGGACGGTGCCGTTGTCGAGTGCGCTGCGGAGTTGAGCCCGGTCGCCGAAGGTGGCGGAGAGACCGACCGCGGTCGGAGCGCGGACGACGGCATCGGCGTTCGGTGGGACTTCGTGACGTACATCGACGCCGTCGCCTTGGAGCCACACACCGAACTGGTGGCCGCCGTTGTCGTCGCCCAGTGCCACCTCGAGCTGTCCGGACCGGCCGGTCGTACGAGGGCTGTAGTAGGTGCGGACGGTGAGCATGAGCGAGTCGGTGCTCAGATGCTCGTCGGCGTCCGGCAGGGGAGAGAGCAGGGCCCAGTCGCCGAGCGAGATCACGATCGGCTCGAGCCGGTGCCCCCAGTCGGTGAGCTCGTAGACCCAGGTGTTGGTCGGGGGCTGACGCCGCTTGCGGACGATGCCGGCCGCGCTCAGCTCGCGAAGCCGGTCGGTGAGCGCGTTCGGACTCGCGGCCGGGAGTCCTCGATGGAGGTCGTTGAATCGCTTGGGACCGAGCAGGAGCTCGCGTACGACGAGCAGCGCCCACCGCTCGCCGACGAGGTCGAGCGCCTGGGCGATGCCGCAGGCATCCCGGTATCCACGCTGAATCGGCATGGTATGAGCGTAGCAGTAGTCGCTTGACCGCAAGAAGCAATCACTTGTACGGTCATAGCGTGCTCGCCGCAATCGACTCGCAGACCGACGTGGAGTCATCGGGTGAACTCGCCCGTCGGTGGGCGGCAGTCGGCCTGCTGTGCTCCACGTTCCTGCTCGAGGTCATGGGCTCGACGAGCGCCTTCGCGGCCGCGCCGGCCATCGAGGACGCACTCGGGATGAGCCAGTCCGATCTGCAGTGGAGCATCACGGCGGCGACCCTCCCCGCCGGGGCGCTCCTGCTCGTGGGTGGTCGGGCGGCCGATCTGTTCGGCCGGCGCAGAGTCTTTCTGCTGGGACTCGCCGTCCTGATCGTCTCGTCACTCGGCTGCGGACTCGCATCGTCGCCGACCGAGCTGATCGCCTGGCGACTGGCGCAGGGTGTCGGCAGTGCGCTGCTGATGCCGGCCGCACTGTCCCTCGTCATCGGGACCTTCGCCGAGCCGGCACGACGGAGCAGGGCACTGTCGTTGTGGTCGGCCGTTGGCGGCCTCGGGGCGACGGCCGGACTGCTGATCGGCGGCCTGGTCACCTCGGATTTCGGCTGGCAGTGGGTGTTCCTGATCAACGTGCCCGCGGGGCTCGTCGTACTCCTTCTCGCCCTGCTGCTCGTCCAGGAGTCGCCGACTCCACCATCGTCTCGACGGCTCGACCTGTCCGGCATCGCCACGTTCACCGCCGGCATCGCCCTGCTGATCTACGGCATGAGCGAAGGGCCGCAGTCCGGCTGGTGGCATCCGCAGAGCCTCGGACTCGTGGCGGTCGGCGCGCTGCTGCTGGCGGTCTTCGGCCGGATCGAGACGCGCTCGTCGCATCCGATCGTGCCCGCCTGGCTGGTCCGCTCGCGAGCGGTGGTCGCCGGCAACGTGACGGTGCTGGTCGCGGGCATGTGCGTGGACGGCCTGCTCTTCACGCTGACGCTCTACACCCAGCAGGATCGTGGCTTCAGCGCCACGGCGTTCGGCGTGCTGACCGCGATCATGACCGTCAGCTCGGTCGGCGCGTCCTGGCTGGCTCAGCGCGCGTGCGGTCGCTACGGGACGCGTGCGGTCGCGCTGACCGGCCTCGGGGTGCTGGCTGTCACCGGCGTCATGCTCACCATCGCCACCACGATGGGCGGGCGGCTCGCGCTCCTGGTCGGCGGCATGGTCGTCTTCGGGCTCGGCATGGGCCTCGCGTACGTCGCAGGGTCGATCGCATCGCTGCGCAACGTTCCCGAGCACGAGTCCGGAGTCGCTGCCGCGGTGCAGAGCATCTCGTTCAGCGTCGGGGCCACCCTCGGCGTCGCGGTGTTGTCCACCATCTCCACCGCGATCGCCGGGCAGCATCCGTCGGTCGACGCCAGCACCTCCGGCGCCCGCGCCGCCTTCGTCGGCTGCGTCGCGATCGCGTCCCTCGGTGCCCTCGCCGTCTCGCTCCTGGTCCGTCGGCGGGTCAGGTCCACGGACGCCACCCCGGACCTCACCTTCGCGGGGTGATGCAGACCGTCAGCGAGGCGAGCATCCTCCCCATGGGGCCGTGCGTGCCCGTGCACGGATCGCCTCGAACAGGGAGGAATCCATCATGGACTTCTGGGAAGTCATCGGCGAGATCTTCTGGTTCATGCTGCTGGTCGCATGGATCTGGCTGCTGATCGTCGTCATTTCCGACATCTTCCGCGACCGGAGCCTGTCGGGCTGGGCCAAGGGCCTGTGGTGCCTGTTCGTGATCCTCTTCCCGTGGTTGGGCGTGCTGGTCTACCTGATCGCGCGAGGTGGGTCGATGCACGAGCGGGCAGTACAGGACGCGAAGCGCAGCGATCAGGAGTTTCGCCGGTACGTACAGAGCGCCGCGCAACCGTCCAGCGTCGCCGACGAGCTCGCGAAGCTGGCCGACCTGCGCGATCGTGGCGTGCTCTCGCCCGCCGACTTCGAGACGGCCAAGACCAAGCTTCTGAGCCAGTCGCACACCGGCACGATGAACCCGTCGGCGTAGACCTGGCGTTGGTTCGGATCCGCCTACGCGCTGATCCTCAGGTCTCGGCGCCCAGCCCGGCGAGTTCGGCTCGATAGAGCAGGTCGGG
>DATFRX010000449.1:0-15689 GCA_035262905.1 Nocardioidaceae bacterium | reverse complement strand
AGGAGCTGATCGCCGCCCATTACGGCGCCCGGGTGCGGGTCCTCGACGATCCCGATGGGGGACTGGTCGTCATTCCACTGCGAGGGCACCTACGACAGGACTTGCCATGAGCGCCGGTGCGGTCGTCGTGGCCGGCCTGCTCGACGCCACGCTTCGCGAGCCCCCGCTGCGGCTGCATCCGGTCCGGCTCGCCGGGCGCTATCTCGACCGCGTGGCCGCCTCGGTGCCGTCGCAGCCGCAACGGCGCGCGATGCTGTCCGGCGGTCTGGCCTTGGGCGCCGGTGCGGGCGTAGCGCTGGTCGCCGGTGCCGCGCTGGAGCGGACAGTCCGCGACGCGCCGGCCGGTGGCCGCAACATCGTGCTCGGCATCGCGCTCTGGCCGTTGCTCAGTGGGCAGCTGCTGCTCGACGAGGTCGGCGCTGTCGACCGAGCGCTGGCCGTCGACCTGGACGCCGGACGCGCCGCCGTGTCACGGATCGTCAGCCGTGACGTGACGACGCTGTCGGAGCCGGAGGTACGCCAGGCCGCACTGGAGTCGCTGTCGGAGAACCTCTCCGACTCGGTCGTTGCGCCGCTGTTCTGGTACGTCGTCGGCGGCCTCCCGGCGGCGGCGCTCTATCGCTTCGTCAACACCGCCGATGCGATGTGGGGCTATCGCAACGAGCGCTGGCGACATGCGGGCACGGTCGCCGCGCGGGCCGACGACCTGCTCAACCTGGTCCCGGCCCGACTCACCGGCGTCGCGTTGGCCGGCCGTACGTCGTGGCAGCGGCTGCGCCACCAGGCCGGGCGTACCTGGTCACCGAACGCCGGGTGGCCGATGGCCGGCCTCGCTCTGCGGCTCGACATCCGGCTCGGCAAGCCCGCGACCTACGACCTGAATCCCGGCGGGCGCCAACCGACGGCGGTCGACACGGCGGCGGCGCTGCGCCTGGTCCGCCGGTACGTCTGGGCCTCGTTCGCAGCCGCCGCCCTCTTGTCCGGATGGCGCGGCCGGAGGCGAGCCCGATGAGCGCCGTCGCGGACGCCCGCGCCGCCCTCGGCTTCCTGACCCGGATCCCGGTCGGCCGGGTCGCACACGGCGGCTCCGATCTGACCCGGACCGCGGCGTACTTCCCGCTGGTCGGCGTCGTCGTGGCAGCAGTCGGTCTCGGGGCCTGGTGGGTCGGCACCTGGCTGCTCGGCTCGCTGGCCGGGGCCGCGCTGAGTGTCCTCGCGGTCGTGGTGGTCACCGGCGCGCTCCACGAGGACGGTCTGGCCGACACGGCGGACGGCCTGTGGGGCGGCGCGACACCCGAGCGCCGACTGGAGATCATGCGAGACAGCCGGCTCGGCACCTACGGCGCAATCGCGGTCGTCGGCGACCTGCTGCTGCGGACCGCGTTGATCGCGCCGTACGGCACGTCGGACTGGTTCGACGTTGCGGGCGTCCTGCTCGCCGGCCACGTGATGGGCCGGGCGGCGCCGATCGCGCTGGCGGCGACCCTGCCGGCGGCGCGGGCGGATGGACAGGGCGCCCGGCTGACGACGCCGACCGGACGTGATCTGACCATCGCCGCGATCCCGGTCGTCGTGGCGGCGATCATCGCCGTCGGCTGGTGGGCACCGGTCCCGATCCTCGCCGCTGCGCTGGTCGTGGCGGCACTGCGCCGGGCCGCTCGACGCCGGCTGGGCGGCGTCACGGGTGATGTCTACGGTGCCGCGGTGGCACTGACCAACCTCGCGGTCGCGGCAGTGGTCGTGGCCCTCGCGCGGGAAGGACTGGGATGGGACGTCTGACCTTGGTCCTCGGCGGTCAGAAGGCCGGCAAGTCGAGGCTGGCCGCGCGCCATGCCGAAGCCAGCGGCCGGCCGGTCGTGGTCGTGACGCCGGCCGTCGTACGTGACGAGGAGTTCGCCGCCCGGGTGAAGCGGCATCGGGCGGATCGGCCGTCGCACTGGCGCACCGTCGAGACCTTCGAACTGGATCGCGCGCTCGAGGACGCCGAGCCCGGCGCCTTCGTGCTCGTCGACGCCCTGGACACCTGGCTTGCCGAGATCCTCGAGCTCGACGGCGTCGACATCGGCGACGAGAACCCGGATCCGGCGCGCAACGACGAGGTGGAAGCTCGGCTGCTGGGCAGGGTGCGGGCGTTCACCGACGTGGCCGCGAGTCGCGACGGCGAGACCTGGGTGATCGCGGGTCAGCCCGGCCTGGGTGTCCATGCCGCCGGCGCGGGCGCTCGGCGCTATGTCGACCTGCACGGGCTGTGCGTCCAGGCGGCCGCCGACGCCGCCGACGATGCCTTCCTGGTCGTCGGTGGCCGTGTCGCACCTCTCGAACTCCTCGACCCGGTCGCCGAGGTGCCGTCGGAGCTGCGCAGCCATGGCGACACCCAGGTGCCGTCCGGCGCGGTGGACCTGGCGGTCAACGTCGAGCCCGGTCCACCGCAGTGGCTTGCGGAGCGGCTGGCCGCCGCGGTCGGCGATCTGGCCGGCTACCCGGACCACCGGCCCGCTCGCGCCGCTGCCGCCGCCCGGCATGGCCGGGTCCCCGAGGAGTGCCTGGTCACCAACGGCGCCACTGAGCTGTTCTGGCTGCTCGGGTCGGTGCTGCGGCCGCGCCGGGCGGCTTGCGTGCATCCGTCGTTCACCGAGCCCGAGGCCGCCCTTCGAGCCGCCGGCGTTTCAGTCGTACGCGTCATGCGGGATCCGGATCGGGACTGGTCGCTCGATCCGGAGGCGGTGCCGGACGACGCCGACCTGGTCGTGGTCGGCCGGCCGGACAATCCGACCGGTGTGCTCGACCCGGTCGCCACGATCGAGCGATTGTGCCGGCCGGGCCGTACCGTCGTGGTCGACGAAGCGTTCGCGGAGTTTCTCGACGACGCCGACGGACTTGCCGGTCGGCGCGATCTGCCCGGCCTGATCTGCGTACGGAGCCTGACCAAGCTGTGGGGGCTGGCCGGGCTCCGGGTCGGCTACGCGGTCGGACCGGCGCCGCTGGTCGCCCGGCTCGCCGAGCGTCGCCAGCCCTGGAGCCCGAACACCCTCGCCCTGGTCGCCCTGGAATCACTCGCCGAGGCGGAGGACGAGCGGCGCTCGCGAGCCGCCGATGTCGCGCGGCGGCGATCCGACCTGGTCCGGGACCTGAGAGCCATTGCCGGTCTCCGAGTATGGGAGCCGCACGCGAACTTCGTGCTCGTCCAGGGTCCACGGCCCGGACTTCGCGATCGGCTGGTCGAACATGGGCTGGCCGCTCGGCGCGCCGACTCGTTCCCCGGCCTGGACGATCGGGCGATCCGGGTCGCCCTACGAGATCCGGAGACCAACGGCCGTCTGGTCACCGCTCTGCAGGACATCGTCGAAGGAGACCGACATGACGCTCGATGAGCTGGTCCGGGCCGTGCACCCGGTCGACGCCGCCGCGACAGCGGCCGCGCGAGAGCGCCACACCCGGCTGGCCAAGCCACCGGGCAGTCTCGGCCGGCTCGAGGAGCTCGGCCCCCAGCTCGCCGGGATCGCCGGCCGCTGTCCGCCGCCAGTGCCGTCGGCCCCGACCGTCGTTGTCGCGGCCGGGGATCACGGAGTACACGCCCGCGGCGTCTCCGACTGGCCGCAGAGCGTCACCGCGGCGATGGTCTCGACCGTGGCCGGTGGCGGCGCCGCCGTGAACGCGATCGCCGGTGCGGTCGGCGCGACCGTGACGGTCGTCGACGTCGGAACCCTCGCGACCGGCGAGCCGGCTCCGGGCGTACGGGATCGGCGAATCCGCCCCGGCACCCGCGACCTCACCACGGAGCCGGCCCTGACGGTCCCGGAGGCGACGGCCGCGATCCAGGCCGGTGCCGAGGTCGCAGCCGAGCTGGTTGCATCCGGCACCGACCTGCTCGTCACCGGCGAGGTCGGGATCGCGAACACCACCGCATCGGCCTGTCTGATCGCCGCGCTCACCGCAGCGGAGCCGGAGGCGGTGACCGGACGAGGGGCGAACGTCGACGACACGAGGACGTCGCTCAAGGTC
This sequence comes from Nocardioidaceae bacterium, assembly GCA_035262905.1. GTDB lineage: Bacteria > Actinomycetota > Actinomycetes > Propionibacteriales > Nocardioidaceae > DATFRX01. Next base: position 11,687 of record DATFRX010000449.1, on the reverse strand, counting down.
GACGCGATCAAGACCGCGCTGGCGCGACACGGTGCGGACCGCGATCCGCTCGGCGTCCTCGCATCCCTTGGTGGCCTCGAACATGCCGCCCTGGTCGGCGTGGTCCTGGCGGGTGCCGCGGCCCGAGTGCCGGTCGTCGTCGACGGCGTGATCAGCGGGGCGGCGGCACTGGCCGCCGTCGCGCTGTGTCCCGAGGCGGCGGGCTACCTGATCCCCGGACATGCGTCGGCCGAACCCGGTGGACGGACGCTGTCCGACCGGCTCGGTCGGCCGCCGTTGATCGATCTGGAGCTGCGCCTGGGCGAGGGGACCGGCGCCCTGCTCGCCGTACCCCTCGTCCGGTCGGCCGCTGCCGTACTCACCGACATGGCCACGCTCGACTCGGTCGTTGGGTCCTGACGAAGCGCGCATACCTGGCCGCTCACGACCAAAACTCCGGGACGCTTGCCTCTGCCTCCTGAGTGATTTGCACCACTAGTCTCGCGTCAGCACGGGGATCGCGATGGTGCGACCGGAGGAGGCGCTATGCCCGCGTGGGGTTGGAAGGTGGTCTACGACGGGAAGACGCCGCCGCCAGGCCAGGTGGTCCGGCCGGACGAGCGGCTGAGCTGGCCTCGCACCGTCGGCCTCGGCGCCCAGCACGTGGTCGCGATGTTCGGCGCGACCTTCGTGTTCCCGATCATCATGGGGCTCAACGCCAACGTGGCGATCATGTTCTCGGGCATCGCCACGATCATGTTCCTGCTGATCGTGAACGGGAAGGTGCCGAGCTACCTCGGGACCAGCGCCTCGTTCGTGGCCGGCGTGGCCGCGATCCGGGCCGAAGGCGGCGACTCGGCCGACGTCACCGGGTCGATCCTGATCGCCGGACTGATCCTGGCCGCGATCGGACTGATCGTGCACTACGCCGGCAGCGGTGTGGTCAACGCCGTACTGCCCCCGGTTGTCACCGGTGCGGTCGTGATGCTGATCGGGTTCAACCTGGCGCCGGTGGTGGCCGACATCTACTGGCCGCAGGACCAGTGGGTGGCACTCGGGACGGCGAGCTTCGTCGTGATCGCCGCCGTGACCTTCGGTGGCTTCTGGGGCCGAATAGCGATCTTCCTCGGCCTCGTGTTCGGCTACGTCCTGTCGTGGTTCCTGGACCTATTCGGCCAGGTCACGTCGGTCGTGCCCGGCGCCAACCTGCTTGACGCCAGCGGCAAGACCTGCTCGCCGCAGGGCACCTACTGTGTCGCCAGCGAGTTCCCGCACGACCGGGTCAGCTTCGACTCGGTGGAGCAGGCGAGCTGGGTCGGACTGCCGGACAAGACGATCTTCGGCGCCGGACCCGGCGGCAGCGACATCGCGGGCTTCCACGCCCCGAGCTTCTCGCTGACCTTCATCATGCTGGTGATCCCCGGCGTGATCGCGCTGATCGCCGAGAACACCGGGCACGTCAAGGCGGTCGCCCAGATGACTGGTGACGACCTCGACCCGTACGTCGGCCGGGCCCTGTTCGGCGACGGCCTTGGTACGGCGGTCGCAAGTGCCTTCGGCGGCTCGCCGACGACGACGTACGCGGAGAACATCGGTGTCATGGCCGCGACGCGGATCTACTCGACGGCGGCCTACTACGTCGCGGCTGTGGTGGCGATCGGGCTCGGCCTGTGTCCGAAGTTCGGGGCGCTGGTCTACTCGATACCCGGCGGTGTGCTCGGCGGCATCACGCTGGTGCTCTACGGCATGATCGGGCTGCTCGGCGCAAAGATCTGGATCGAGAACGGCGTGAATTTCGGCGATCCGGTCAACCTGGTCCCGATCGCCGCCGGTCTGATCGCTGGCATCGGCGACGTGACGCTGAAGATCACCAACGACTTCCAGATCGCGGGGATCGCCCTCGGCACCCTGATGGTCATCATCTACTTTCATCTGGTGCGCTTTCTCAGGGACCGCATGGGCATCATGGATCAGCCGTCCGATCGTGAGCCGGTCGGCGAGGCAGCCGGTGGTGAGCCGACCGGCAGGGAATCGGGCGGCCGAGAGCCGTGAAGCCGGCGCCGTTCGAGTACGTCAGGCCGCGGACCGCAGACGAGGCGGTGGCCGCGCTGACGGAGGCTGCCGACGCGAAGGTGCTCGCCGGGGGCCAGAGCCTGATCCCGCTGTTGTCGATGCGGCTGGCGGCTCCGACGACGCTGGTAGATCTCAACGGGGTCGACGAGCTGGCCTACGTCCGGACCGACGACGACTGCGTACGGATCGGCGCGATGGCCCGCCATGCCCAGGTCGAGCACGACGCTGCTGCGACGGCCAGGCAGCCGCTGCTCCGGCAGGCCCTGACGCTCGTGGCACACCCGACGATCCGCAATCGCGGCACGACCGTGGGCTCGATCGCGCATGCCGATCCGGCTGCCGAGCTGCCGGCCGTACTCGCTGTCCTCGGTGGCACGCTGACCTGTCGATCGGCATCCGGGACTCGCGAGATCACGGCGTCGGAGTGCTTCGTGGGCCCACTCGAGTCGGCCCTGCGGCCGGATGAGCTCGCGACCGAGATCCGGCTGCCGGCGCTCGGCCCGACCAGCGGAACCGCGATCCGCGAGGTCGCGCGCCGGCATGGTGACTACGCGCTGGTCGGCGTGGCGGCGGTGGTCGATGTGGACGGCGACGACGATGGGGTGGCGTCGGCGCGAGCGGGGTACTTCTCGGTCGCCGACACACCGGTCGTCCTGGACCTGACCGACACGGTCGACGCCGGTCCGTCGTGGGACCGGGCCGCCGAGCATGCGATGGCGGCGCTCGATCCGCTCGGTGACATCCACGCGAGCGCCGACTACCGACGGCATCTGATCGGTGTCCTGACCCGACAGGCGCTGGCCGCGGCACATTCCGACGCGAGGGGGACCGATGGCTGAGCCGACCCATGCGATCCGGCTGCATGTCAACGGCGTCGCGTACGACCTCGACGTACCCGCCAGACGGCTGCTGTCCGACGCCCTTCGGCACGATCTCGAGCTGACCGGGACCCATGTCGGGTGCGAGCACGGCGTCTGCGGTGCGTGCACGGTGCTGCTCGACGGCGAACCGGTGCGGTCCTGCCTGACGCTCGCGGTTTCGGTCGACGGGGAGGAGGTCACGACCGTCGAGGGTCTGGCCGCGGCCGACGGGCAGCTGGGTCCGGTGCAGCAGGCGTTCAAGGACTGCCACGGCCTGCAGTGCGGCTTCTGCACCCCGGGCTTCCTGACCACGATCACGGCCGGGCTGCGGGACAATCCGGACCCGACCCGGGACGAGGCCCGCGAGATGATCGCCGGCAACCTGTGCCGCTGCACCGGCTACCAGAACATCGTGGCCTCGGTCCTGCGGGCGGCCGAGCTGTCGGCATCCACTGGCGGTAGCCAAATCCCGAAACACGCCGGCGTGTCTCAGGATTTGCCTACCGCCAGTGGGGCGGAGGGCGACGGAGGGGGTACGCCGTGACCACCAAGCTGTTCGGCGATCCGATCCCTCGGCTCGAGGACGAGCGACTGCTTCGCGGCCAGGGACAGTACCTCGACGACCTGGGCAACGACGCCCTCGAGGTCGCCATCGTCCGGTCGCCGCATGCCCATGCCCGGATCGTCGACATCGACGTCGACCCGGCCCTCGACGTGGACGGTCTGGTCGCGATCTACACCTGGGACGACCTCGACGGACCGCTCGCCGAGCCGCTGCCGCTGCTGATCCCGCACCCGACCCTGACCCACTCGCGCACCCCGTACGCACTCGCCAAGGACGAGGTCAACCATGTCGGTGAGGCGATCGCGATGGTCGTCGCGACCGACCGCTACATCGCCGAGGACGCGGCGAGCCGGATCCGGGTCACCTACGACCCACTGCCGCCGGTCGTCGGCATCGCAGCGGCCCGCGCGGCCGCCGATCTGGTGCACGACGATGTCCCGGGCAACGTGGCCGCGCGGATGCGGCAGTCCAACGGCGACGCCGACGCGGCCATCGCGGCCGCCCCGCATCGGATCAGCCTCGACCTCGACATCGAGCGCAGCGCGAGCACGCCGCTGGAGGGCCGGGGCGTGCTGGCCCGCTGGGACACCGAGTCGGCCCGGCTGCGGATCTGGTCGTCGACCCAGACCTCCACTGGACTGCGGGCGGCGATCGCCGCCCGACTCGAGCTCAGCCTCGGCCAGGTCGACGTGCTTACGCCCGACGTGGGCGGCGGTTTCGGCGTCAAGATCGTCCATCCGTGGCCGGAGGAGGTGCTGGTGGCGATGGCCGCCCGCGCCCTCGGCCGCCCGGTCAAGTTCACCGAGGACCGCCGGGAGCACTTCATCGCCGCGGCACACGAGCGCGGGCAGCAGCACCATGTCGAGGCGGGCTATGACGACGAGGGGCGGCTGCTCGGCCTGTCTGTGCGGTTCTGGCACGACAACGGGGCCTACACGCCGTACGGCCTGATCGTGCCGATCATCACGTCGACCCAGTTGCTCGGGCCGTACAAGCCCGGCGCCTACACGGTCGAGTTCGACAGCCTCTACACCAACACGGTCCTGGTCACGCCCTATCGCGGGGCGGGCCGGCCGCAGGGCGCGTACGTGATGGAGCGGACCCTCGACGCGATCGCCGCCGAGCTGGGGCTGGACCGGACCGCCGTACGCGAGGCGAACTTCATCCAGCCCGACGAGATGCCCTACGACCACGGCCTGATCTTCCAGGACGGCAAGCCACTGCGATACGACTCCGGCGACTTCCCCGCCTCGCTCGAGAAGCTCAAGAAGCTGGTCGGCTGGGACGACTTCGAGGCCTATCGCGACCAGGCTCGCGCCGAGGGCCGCCGGGTCGGCATCGGCATCGGCTGCTACGTCGAGGGCACCGGCGTCGGTCCGTACGAAGGCGGCCACGTCCACATCGAGACCACCGGCAAGGTCAAGGTCGCGACCGGACTGACGTCGCAGGGCCAGGGACACCAGACCGTGTTCGCGCAGATCGTGGCCGACGAGCTCGGCGTGCCGATCGAGGACGTCGAGGTGGTCACCGGCGACACCCGGCGGTTCCCCTATGCGGTCGGGACGTTCGCGTCGCGGGCGGCCGTGATGAGTGGGTCGGCGATCGCATTGGCCGCTCGCCGGGCTCGCGCCAAGGCGCTGCGGATCGCCGCCGAGGCGCTGGAGGCCAGTGAGGAGGATCTCGAGATCGTCGACGGCATCGTCCAGGTGCGCGGCGCGCCGGACAGCCGGATCGCGCTCGGCACCGTCGCCGTGCTCTCGAACCCGCTGCGCTACGCCTTCGACGAGGCGTCCAAGGCCGCCACGCAGTTCGCCGTCGGCGACCCGACCAAGCCGCCGGTGCCCGAGGGCGACGAGCCGGGTCTGGAGGGCCGAGACTACTACTCGCCGAACCAGTCGACCTTCGCCAACGGCATGCACGCGGCCATCGTCGAGACCGACCCTGACACCGCCGAGATCCGGATCCTGCGCTACTGCGTCGTGCACGATTGCGGCCCGATGATCAACCCCCGGATCGTGGAGGGTCAGATCCACGGCGGCGTCGGGCAGGGCGTCGGGGGAGCGCTGTACGAGCGGATGGCCTATGACGAGTACGGCCAGTTGCTCAACGCGTCGTTCATGGATTTCCTGATGCCGTACGTCACCGAGGTGCCTGAGCAGATCGAGATCGACCATCTCGAGACCCCGTCGCCGCTGAACCCGCTCGGCATCAAGGGACTCGGCGAGGCCGGCATCATCCCGTCGTCGGCGGTGTTCGCGTCCGCGATCGAGGACGCCGAGGGTATCCCGATCCGATCGATGCCGATCTCGCCGTCGGAGCTGTTCGAGCTGCGGCGCCGTCACGGCAAGGACGGCGACCGAGGATGATCACGGTGGACGTGCTTGCGTACATCATGGAGACGCATGCGCTCCAGATGCGAGGGGTCTAGGACATGACCAAGATGCTGCAAGTACGCGACGTTCCCGACGAAGTCCACGCCCGGCTCGAGAAGCGCGCCGAGGCGGCCGGTGTGTCGATGTCCGCTCATGTGCTCAGCGCGCTCAAGAACCACCTCGAGAGGCGTAGCCTCCCGAGATCTGGCGTCGTGCCGAGGCACGGGACTCTTCGGTCTCGCTCGCCGATGCGGCACAACCGATACGCGACGAACGGGACGCTCGGTGAACGTGACGTGCTGCGAGGTGCTTCGACCGTGAAGGCGGAGTCCTCGTGACCCCGGGCGACGTCATGGTCGACAGCCCGGCGCGCGAGCAGCTCGCCGCGATCGCGGCCGGCCGCATCTCGGCCCGGGAGCTGCTCGAGCTCCACCTGGCCCGGATCGAGCAGGTAAACCCGGTCGTCAACGCCATCGTCAGTCTCGACCCCGATCGGGCGCGGACGACTGCGGCTGAGGCCGACGAACGGCAGGCGCGCGGCGAGCGGCTGGGCGCGTTGCACGGGCTGCCGTTCGCGTTCAAGGACACCCACGAGGTGGCCGGCTGGCCTACCACCTTCGGCTCGCCGCTGATGGCCGATCACGTCTCGGCCCACGACGACCTGGTCGTCGATCGGATCCGGGCGGCCGGCGTCGTGCCGATCGGCAAGACCAACGTGCCCGAGTGGGCGGCCGGCTCGCATACCTTCAACCCGGTCTTCGGGACGACCCGCAACCCGTACGACCCGTCGCGCTCGGCCGGCGGCTCGAGTGGCGGAGCGGCGGCCGGCCTGGCGTCGGGCATGGTGCCGCTAGCTGACGGCAGTGACATGGGTGGATCGCTGCGCAATCCGGCGTCGTTCTGCAACGTGGTCGGACTGCGGCCGAGCCTCGGGCGGGTGCCGGCGTGGCCGTCGACGAACCTGTGGGAGACGACCGGGGTGACCGGCCCGATGGCGCGGACCGTCGACGATCTGGCGCTGCTGCTGTCGGTGATCGCCGGGCCCGATCCGCGGGTGCCGACCGCGAGCGAGACGCCCGGCTCGGCGTTCGCGCCACCGCTGACCGGCGACCTGCGTGGGCTGCGGGTAGCTCACACGGTCGACCTCGGCGGAGCCTTCGATGTGGACCGGCAGGTGCGTGAGGTCATCGACGCCCAGGCGAGTGTCCTGACCGATGCCGGTGCGGTCGTGACCGAAGCCCATCCGGATCTGGTCCGGGCCGAGGAGACCTTCCGGACCTTGCGGGCCTGGCTGTTCCAGGACGCGTTCGGCGACCTCCTGGCAAAGCAGCCGGATGCGTTCAAGCCGGCCCTGGCCGACAACATCCGGGCCGGTGCCGACCTGACCGGCCGCGACATCGCCCGCGCGTACACCGACCGGACCCGGCTGGGCGAGCGCATGCGCCGGTTCTTCGAGGCACACGAAGTGCTGGTCATGCCGGTGAGCCAGGTGCCGCCGTTCGACGCCGAGCTGGAGTATCCCACCGAGATCGAGGGCCGGCCGCAGCACAGCTACCTGGACTGGATGCGGTCGGCCTACTTCGTCACCGTGACCGGCTGCCCGGCCATCTCGATGCCGGCCGGGTTCACTCGGGAGGGCTGGCCGGTCGGGCTGCAGTTGGTCGGCCCGGCGGGTGGGGATCGGCGGCTGCTAGAGATCGCCGCGGCGTACGAACGAGTCGCCGATGCCGGACGGATCCGGCCGCCGTTGGCGCAGGGCACGTCGGTCCACGGGGATCCAGGTGGAGTCGAGAGCTCCACCGCGTACGAGAGGGAGCCGGACCGATGAAGGTCGCCGGACAAGCCGTACTGCACGCCACGCCCCAAGCGGCCTGGGACGCACTCCTCGATCCCGCTGTGCTCGTTCGCACCATTCCGGGCTGCGAGCGGCTCGAGACGACCGGCGAGAACGCGTACGCGATGACGGTCAACGCGGGGGTCGCGTCGATCAAGGGCACGTACGCGGGAACTGTCGAGCTGCGCGATCTGGACGAGCCGCGGTCGCTGATCATGCGGGCCGCGGGCGCAGGTGCGCCCGGCACCATCGACACGTCGGTCGCCGTGCGGTTCACCGAGGACGGCGAGGCCGGGACGACGCAGGTGAGCTACGACGCCGACGCGGTCGTCGGCGGCATGCTCGGCGGGGTCGGCCAGCGCATGTTGACCAGCGTCAGCAAGCGGATGGCGGCGGAGTTCTTCGGCGCGGTCGACTCGGTGCTGACCGGGACCGAGGCGGCGGCCGCTCCGGCAGCGGCCAGCGTGGCCGAGGTCGGCAGCGCTGCTCCGCAGCCGTCAGGAGCAGGGACGGTCTACACCGCGCCGAGCCGTCCGGCGTCCGGTCGGGACGAGTTCGTCAAAGGCATCGCGGTCGGTGCCGGGCTGGTGCTGCTCGGCGTGATCGCCGGTGCCGTCGCGAGCCGCCGCCGGCGCTGACCCAGCAGGCGACCTAAGTCCCTAGTCCGCCAGGGGGCGATGGCTGAGGCTGGGTGGCGGATCCGACGAGAGGCCGTCATGAAGTTCGATGAGTTCCTGAGCAGGGCACACGAGTCCGTCTCGGCCAGGCGGGTGTACGCCGAGCCGTACGAGGCCGACGGCGTCACCGTCATCCCGGCGGCGACCGTCTCCGGTGGTGGTGGCGGAGGAATGGGCCAGGACGGCGACGGCAGCGAAGGAGGCGGGGGAGGCTTCGGACTCCACGGCCGACCGGCCGGCGCCTATGTGATCAAGGACGGCAAGGTGCAATGGGTTCCGGCCGTCGACATCCAGCGGATCTTCTTCGGCGTGTGCGCCGTAGCGATCGCCTACCTGCTCGGCCGCGGCTTGACCGAGCGCACCCGGCTGCGGTCGACCCGGCGTGCCCTGGCCGCCCAGACCGCCGCGCAGACCGCTGACCGGGTCACGACCGCACTGCTGCATCGATCAACGTCAGATCGAGGCGGTCCCGGCCGGATCGCAGCCGCTTTGCCCAGGTTGAGTGCAGCCCGTCGAGCTCGTCGGGGGTCAGAAGTCGCGACTCCTTGACGACGATGCCGTGCTCGGCATACGGCTCGACCAGCGTCGACATCACGTACTCCGGCGTGAGCTGCGGCAACCGGCGCATCCGGATCGGCGCGTTGGACTGCCACGGCTCGCCGTTGACGACGATGCGGAGCGCTGCACCGGGTTGGGCCAGGGCGGTCAGTCCGTCGAGTACGGCGGCGTCGGCCAGGGCGATTCCCTCGAGGAGATCACCCCACGGCAGCCGTACCTGGATCTCGTCGGCCATGCCGAGCAACTCGGTCGGCGGCTCCTGCGCCCGCGCCAGGGCAAGCAGCAGGTTGGGCACACCGCCCCGCTCCGGTCGACGGCTGGCTCGCCGTGACGTTTCGATCAGCTGCTGGTGCACGACGTCGAGTCCGACGACCAGGGCGTAGGGGGACGCCTTGGCGAGTGCGTACGCCGCGCGACCGTCGCCGGTGCCGACGTCGATGACGATCTAACGTCAGGGGTTCCGGAGGACGTCGGTCTCGGCGTGGGCCAGGTTGACGAGCTGCTTCCCTCTCACGACGCGCATGTCTCGGACCGTAGTCATCGGATCGCACTGACGCCATCGAGTTTCTGACGGCCTCGGCGCCGACCTGACCCGAATGTTGGCGTGAGATTCAGCTTCAGCGTGCCCGAAGTCCTGCATCTCACGCCAACTCTCGGGCCGACCCCGACTGTGGCGCGAAACTGCCGGTCGGTGCCGGAGTTGGTGCGACATTGCACCAACACTCGGGGCGGTGGGAGGACCTGGTCGGGTTGAATACCGCCATGGGCATCCGGATCGGCATCGACACCGGCGGGACGTTCACCGACGTCGTCGCGGTCGATGACGAGTCCGGCCGCGTCGTGACCACCAAGACACCCTCGACGCCGAGCGATCCGGCCGACGGGTTCATGGCCGGCATCACCAAGGTGCTCGACCGGCTCGGACTCACTGAGCACGACGGCGCCGCCGCACTCACCTCGGTCAGCCACGGCACCACGGTCGCGACCAACCAGCTCCTCGAGGGCAAGGTCGGCCGACTGGGGTTCGTGACGACGACGGGGTACGAGTTCGTGCTCGAGATCGCCCGGCAGTCGGTGCCGGACGGCTACGGCAACTCGTACTTCTGGGTCAAGCCGGACCGCATCGTCCCGGTCGACCGGGTCCGCACGGTCGGCGGCCGGCTCGACTACACCGGAGCCGAGCTCACGCCGTTCGACGAGGAAGAGGCTCGGACGGCGGCGCGCTGGTTCAAGGATCAGGGCATCGACACGATCGGCGTCTGCTTCCTGCACTCGTACGCGAACCCTGCCCACGAGGTCCGGATGCGCGATGTACTCGCGGCCGAGCACCCGAAGGCAACCGTGTCGATCTCCTCGCAGGTGCTCCGGGAGTACCGGGAGTACGAACGGTCGATGACGACCCTGGTCGATGCGGCGGTGAAGCCGAAGGTCGCGGCGTACGTGAGCCGGATCCAGCAGCGTCTGGACGCGTTCACCAGCGGCGCGGGCCGGACGGTGCCGTTCTACGTGATGAAGTCCAACGGCGGCGTGCTCGGCGCGAGTGAGGTCGTGGAGCAGCCGATCAGCACGGTCCTGTCCGGCCCGGCCGCGGGTGCGTTGGGAGCCGCTCTGCTAGCCGGCCGAGCCGGTTTCGACAAAGTGCTGACCTGTGACGGCGGTGGCACGTCGACCGACGTCTCGGTGGTCATCGACGGCGAGCCGACGCTCACGACGGAGGGATCTGTCGGGGCGTATCCCAGCAAGATCCCGATGATTGACGTGGTCACGGTCGGCGCCGGTGGCGGCTCGATCGCGTGGCTGTCGCCGGAGGGCGCGCTGAAGGTCGGGCCGCAGTCGGCCGGCGCCGATCCGGGTCCGCTGTGTTACGGCCACGGCGGCACCGACGTCACAGTCACCGACGCGCACCTGCTGCTGGGCCGGATTCCGCCGCATCTGCTCGGCGGCGAGATCCCGCTCGACGTCGACGCTGCGCGGGACGGCCTCGGCACCCTCGCGGGCAAGCTGTCGCTGACACCTGCGGAGGCGGCCGTCGGCGTGCTTGAGATCTCGGCGTGGAACCAGGCGAACGCGCTGCGCCAGATCACCGTGCAGCGCGGCCTCGACGTTCGCGACTTCACCCTGACGACCTTCGGCGGCTCCGGATCGCTGCTGGCCTGTCGGCTGATCGATGTGCTGGGCGTGCCGCGAGTGCTGGTGCCGCCGGATCCGGGCAACGTGTCGGCGTTCGGGCTGCTGACCGTGGACGTGAAGAACGACTACGTACGCACGGATGTGGCTCTGCATGTCGAGCTGGATCTGGCGCGGGTCGGAGCCCGCTTCGACGAGCTCACGACCCAGGCGGCTTCGACGCTGGACGCCGAGGGCTTCGACAGGGAGCGGCATCGGTACGTTCGGACCGCCGACCTGCGCTACTTCGGCCAGGCGTACGAGGTGCGAGTGCCGGTGCCGGATGGGCCGGTCGACCGCGACCTGGTCGACGCCGTCGCGGACGCCTTCCATCAGGCGCACCGGGCGCTCTACGGCTACGATTTCGCGACCGACCCGCGTCAGCAGGTCGAGTGGGTGAACCTCCGGGTGTCCGGCGTCGGGCCGATCCGGCGACCCGACATCGGCGAACGTGCAGCCGCGTCCGAGCCGCCGGTGCCGTCGGGTCGCCGTCCGGTCTGCTTCGATGCCGCCGACGGCGAGGTCGACACCGCGCTCTACTGGCGCCCGGACCTCGCGCCGGGACATCGGATCGTCGGCCCGACGGTCGTCGAGGAGTACGGC
>DATFRX010000448.1:0-4265 GCA_035262905.1 Nocardioidaceae bacterium | reverse complement strand
CTCGCTCATGCCACCTATCGTGGCCGTGCCGGGCGCGTCACGACATCGGGGAACGCCCTGAACCCGCCGGTCAATGCCCTGAGCAGCCCTGAGACCGCCTCAGGGTGCGTCCCGGGTGGTCGCCCGATGGCGCCGAGCCTGGCAGCGTGTGACGATCGAACCGATGACACCAGCTCACCCTGTGGCCGCTGCGGCGGCGTCGGGCCAGGCGGCCAAGCCGTCTCGGCCGATTCGGCGTGCCTACCGGCCGGTCCAGGGCCGGATGGCGGGAGGTGTCGCAGCCGGTCTCGCCGACCACTTCGGCATCGACGTCTTCTGGGTACGGCTCGCCTTCGTCATCGGCACCTGGGTGAACGGCTTCGGCGTCCTCGTCTACATCGCGCTGTGGCGGCTGCTTCCGCAGGGCGATCCCGCCGATGCGAGCGAGCCGGCCGGACTCGCCTCGGCGACCCGGCGCGGCCTGCGTACGCCGGGGCGGAACTCGCGGCTGCCGGGCGGCGACCTCGGCCAGACCCTGGCGCTGATCGTCCTCGGCCTCGGCGTGCTCCTGCTGCAGGAACAGCTGGGCTGGGGCCTGGCCAGCGGGCTGCTCTGGCCGCTGATGATCGCGATCGCCGGTCTCGCTCTGTTGTGGCGGCAGGCCGACGAGGCACAGCGGCAGCGCTGGACGGGGACGTCGCCGGACGTTCCGATCCTCGGCCTGCTGCTCGGCGGCGGGGGATGGGCGGCGGTCATCCGGCTCGGTCTCGGCGCGGTGTTGCTGGCCACCGCGGTCGGCTTCTTCGTCGCGCAGTCGCAGGGGCCCGAGGCGCTCGGCGCGGTCGCGATCGCGACGGTCCTGGCCCTGCTCGGCCTCGGTCTGCTGCTCGGGCCGTGGATCCACCGGCTCAGTCGCGACCTGGCGGCCGAGCGCCGCGAGCGAGTGCGGTCGCAGGAGCGGGCGGACATGGCAGCGCACCTGCACGACTCGGTGCTGCAGACGCTGGCGCTGCTGCAGCGGCACGCCGGCGATGCTCGTACGGTTGCCAAGCTCGCCCGTCGCCAGGAGCGCGAGCTGCGCGAGTGGCTGTATGCCGACTCGGGTCCGTCCGAGCAGACGCTGCGCGCAGCCCTCGCAGCAGTCGCGAACGAGGTCGAGGATCTGCACGACGTCACGGTCGAGGTGGTGGGCGTCGGCGACATCCCGATGGATGACACCCTGGCGGCCATGGTGCGAGCCGCTCGCGAGGCGATGGTCAACGCGGCCAAGCACTCCGGCGCCGACCATGTCGACGTCTACGCCGAGACGGCCGGTCCGAAGGTCGAGGTCTTCGTACGCGATCGCGGCACCGGGTTCGATCCCGACGCGATCCCCGATGGTCGGCTCGGCGTTCGCGAGTCGATCCTGGGCCGGATGCAACGGCACGGCGGGTCGGCGACGATTCGCAGCGGACCGGGCGAGGGGACCGAGGTGCGGCTGTCGATGACGTTGCAGGAGCGAGACGAGGAGAGTGCGCGATGAAGTCGCCGCTGACCGTGGTGATCGTCGACGACCACCAGATGTTCCGGACCGGCGTACGGTCCGAGCTCGGCGGGTCGGTCATTGTCGTCGGCGAGGCCGAGGACGTCGACAGCGCCGTGTCGGTCATCGCCGAGACCGGCCCTGACGTCGTGCTGCTCGACGTCCACCTGCCCGGGGGTGGCGGCGCCGAGGTGGTGCGCCGGGTGCACCAGCGGACGCCGGACCGCAAATTCCTCGCCCTGTCGGTCAGCGACGCCGCCGAGGACGTGATCGGCGTGATCCGGGCCGGTGCCCGTGGCTATGTCACCAAGAACATCACCGGACCCGAGCTGGTCGACGCGATCCGACGAGTGGCCGACGGCGACGCGGTCTTCTCGCCCCGGCTGGCCGGCTTCGTCCTCGACGCTTTCGCCGGCACGATCGAGGTGGCCCAGGTCGACGAGGACCTCGACCGGCTGACCGAGCGCGAGCGCGAGGTGATGCGCCTGATCGCGCGCGGCTACGCGTACAAGGAAGTCGCCAAGGAGCTGTTCATCTCGATCAAGACGGTCGAGACCCACGTGTCGAGCGTCTTGCGCAAGCTGCAGCTGTCCAGTCGGCACGAGCTGACCCGCTGGGCCAGCGACCGCCGGCTGATCTGACCGGATCGCTCAGGCCTCGGTCCAGTCGGTCTCGATCAGCGGGGTCGCCTCGCCACATGCGTCCCATGGGCACCATGTGTGCGTCGGACCGACTACGCCGACCGTTCTGCGTGGTCGGTTCGGCACACGTACGCAACGCCTGGGCATGGTGTGACACGAGAGGTGGGAGCTAGACGGTCGCGATGTCGACCCGCTGACCGTCGGGCCGTACTCCTACACGCTGTAGTAGCGTGCCGCCGTGGACTTCCTGGAGAAACTGCTGCTGTTCCTCCACCTGATCGGTATGGCTGCCGTCGTCGGCGGAGCGCTGGTCCAGGTCGCGAGCTCGCCGCGCCGCATCACGATGGGCATCCTGCATGGCGGGCTGACCCAGGTGGTGACCGGCATCCTGCTGGTCGGGGTCCTGGAAGCCGACGACGAGGACGTCAACCACGCGAAGATCGGGGTCAAGCTGGTCGTCGCGCTGGTCATCGTCGCCCTGGCCTGGATCTACCGGCGCCGTGAGCAGGTGCCGAACTCGGTGTACTTCAGCGTGCTCGCCCTGGCGTTGGGCAACGTCGCCATCGCGGTCTTCTGGACGTAATGTTCGGGATATCTCACCGCCAGTGCTGCGGTCGGCACTCCCCGTGGAGCCCGAGGACAACGGCACGTGAACGCGCGATGAGCATTTGCGGGGCCGCGTACTCGGCGAACCGTGCAGGTGTTAGCGTCGCGCGTTGGTTCTAGATGACGTTTTTACTAGTGACACACCGCGCTCGGGAAGATGTCATGCCACTGCCTGATCTCTATCTCGTCGGCGCTCCCAAAGCGGGGACGACGACCGTCGCGCGCTGGCTCAGCGCCCACCCAGACGTCTACTGGTCGGTGCCCAAGGAGCCCTACTACTGGGCGTCCGACTACCCCCGGGTCCGGGCCTACTACGGCTTCGACACCAGGGCGGCATACGAGCAGCTCTACGCATCGGAGTCGGCGGCGCGGGCGCGCTTTCGCGGCGACGGCTCGACCACCTATCTCTATTCCGAGAATGCAGTGCCGGCGATCTGCGAGGCGGTGCCGAACGCGCGATTCCTGGTCTGCGTCCGCAACCCGATCGACCTGGTGATCTCGTATCACCGTACGCAGCTGACCGCACTCAACGAGGACGAGCCGGACTTCGCCACCGCCTGGCATCGCAACCTCGACGGGGTCCTGCCCGGCACCGATCCGCTCGACGAGAAGCTGGTCGACTACGCGCGGGTCGGAGGCGTCGGGGAGGCGATGGAGCGGCTGATTCGCGTGGTGCCCCGGGATCGGGTCCACGTGGTGGTGTTCAACGACCTCGCGCGTGATCCGGCCCAGACCTGGCGGTCGCTGGCCGATTTCGTCGGGATCGACCCGAGCTATCTGCCTTCGTTCGCGGCGTACAACGCGAGTGACAAGGCGGCCCGGTGGCCGACGCTGCGCCGGCTCACCCATCGGCCGCCACACGCGCTGGAGCCGGGCGTACGGCGGTTGCGCCAGTGGTCCCGCACCACCCGGGCACCCGGGGTGGCGACGCTCAAGCGACAGATGTGGCGTGCGGAGGCCCGCCCGTCGGTGGGTTCGCAGGAGCGTCGTGAGCTGGCCGACTACTTCAAGGCCGACGTCGGGCTGCTGTCGGAGATCCTGCACCGCGATCTCACTCACTGGTCGGCTTGAGGGCGGCGATCCGGTCCGTCCGGCCGCGCCGACGCGACGTTGTCGTCACGGCCTCGTAGGCTGGACGGCGAGATGGAATCCCAGACCGCAACGCTGTTTCCCGTGCCCGAATCCACTGCTGAGCCAGACTCCGAGGCGGACCGACCGCGGCGACGCCAGATCACCGCGGAATCGCTGCTGGACGATCTCAACGACGCCCAGCGCGCGGCCGTCGTCCACGAGGGCGGCCCCTTGTTGGTGGTTGCCGGAGCCGGCTCCGGCAAGACCCGGGTCCTGACTCGCCGGATCGCCTGGCTGATCTCGCAGCGCAACGCCCATCCGGGGTCGATCCTCGCGATCACCTTCACCAACAAGGCGGCCGGCGAGATGCGGGCGCGGGTGGCCCATCTGATCGGTGGCCGGGCCCGGATCATGTGGGTGTCGACGTTCCACTCGGCCTGCGTGCG
>DATFRX010000447.1:0-2858 GCA_035262905.1 Nocardioidaceae bacterium | reverse complement strand
GGATCGCCGATCTCCGCCCTCGGCGTCGAGATCACCGATTCGCCGTACGTCGTGATCTCGATGAAGATCATGACCCGGATGGGCAAGGCCGCGCTCGACGCGATGGGCGACGACGGCTTCTTCGTCCCGGCGGTGCACAGTGTCGGCGCGCCGCTCGAGCCCGGACAGGCCGACGTGGCGTGGCCGTGCAACGAGACGAAGTTCATCTCGCACTTCCCGGAGACCCGCGAGATCTGGTCGTACGGATCGGGTTACGGGGGCAACTCGCTGCTGGGCAAGAAGTGCTACTCGCTCCGCATCGCGAGCGCCATCGCACGCGACGAGGGTTGGCTGGCCGAGCACATGCTCATCCTCAAGCTGACGTCCCCGCGGGACGAGGTGCACTACATCGCGGCGGCGTTCCCGAGCGCGTGCGGCAAGACCAACCTCGCCATGCTCGAGCCGACGATTCCGGGCTGGAAGGTCGAGACGCTCGGCGACGACATCGCGTGGATGCGGTTCGGCGAGGACGGCCGGCTCTACGCGGTCAACCCGGAGTACGGGTTCTTCGGCGTCGCACCGGGAACGAACGAGAAGACCAACCCGAACGCGATGCGCACGATCGAGCGTGGCAACTCCGTGTTCACCAACGTTGCGCTCACCGACGACGGCGACATCTGGTGGGAGGGCATGGAGAACGAGCCGAAGCGCGCGACGTCGTGGAAGCGCGGCGAGTGGACGCCGGACTCGGACGAGCTGTCCAGCCACCCGAACAGCCGCTACTGCACGCCGATCAAGCAGTGCCCGATCCTGGCGCCCGAGTACGACGACCCCAAGGGTGTGCCGATCGACGCGATCCTGTTCGGCGGCCGACGGCAGACGACGATCCCGTTGGTCACCGAGGCACGCGACTGGGTGCACGGCACGTTCATGGGCGCAACGCTGTCGAGCGAGACGACGGCGGCTGCGACCGGTGCGGTCGGCGTGGTGCGACGCGACCCGATGGCGATGCTGCCGTTCATCGGCTACAACGCGGCCGACTACTTCGGCCACTGGATCCAGATGGGCAAGCAGCATGACGCGGTCAAGCTGCCTCGGATCTTCTACGTCAACTGGTTCCGGCGCGATGATGACGGTGGGTTCCTCTGGCCCGGGTTCGGCGAGAACGCTCGCGTACTCAAGTGGATCGTCGAGCGGATCGACGGCGAGGCGGAGGCGGTGGAGACCCCGATCGGCCACGTGCCGACGCCGGACAGCCTCGACCTCGACGGCCTCGACCTCGATCGTGACGCGCTGACCGACCTGCTCGGCGTGGACATCGAGGAGTGGAAGGCCGAGCTGCCGCAGATCACCGAGTGGTTCGACAAGTTCGGCGACAAGCTGCCGGCGGTGCTCTGGACCGAGCTCGACGGACTCAAGGCTCGCCTCGGCGCCTAACAGAGCGACGTTGTCAGCCCCATGTCACGCTGCGACGTGACGTGGGGCTGACAACTGCCGGGGCTCAGTAGACCGTGACGTGGACGTGGTCGTAGTGGTTCGCCGTGTCCGAGCCACGGTCCTCCATCCACCGCCAGCCCTCACTCATTCGCTGGACGGTCCAGATCCGCTGGGACCAGATGATCTGGCTGACGCCGAGCTCTTGGTAGTTGTCCTGGACGAACTCGGCGATCGCGTCGCCGGTCGCGCTGTCGGTGATCATGATGTCGATCGCGTGGCCGGTGCCGTGGGGGCCGCTGTCTCCGGCGCGATATCCGTAGTACGTCGTGATCTCGGGGAACTCCGCACACACCGCGCGGTGCACCGCGATCGCGTTCGCGACAATGCCGTCCTCGACGGCGGAGCCGGATGCGCAGGCTGCGTCGGACAATCCGCCGGAGTCGCCACCGCCGGACGCACCACCGCCGCCGGAGCCGGAGCCACCGGAGTCCGCCTTGGGCTTGGTCTTGGAGAGGTAATCGGCGTTGACCCAGCGCAGCTCGTCGTTGTGGACGATCTGGGCGTAGCCGTCGACCTCACGGCCGGTGACCTGGACCTTCGAGCCGGTGTCCAGGACCTTCAGCAGCGTCGTGTCCTCGCCCGGACCGCTCCAGAGGTTGAGGTCCTCGGTCAGGTAGCGCTGCTCGGTGTCGATCGGCTCGGCCTTGAGGGCGCGGCCGCTCTGGACCTCCGGCTCCGCGAGTGCCGGGCGCTCCCGATCGCGGCTGGCCCGCTCCGGAGGAGTACGCGTCGTGGTGGGCGGGCTGCTGGTGGTCGGCGACGACTCGTCCGGCGTCACGACCTGCTCGGCAGCAGGCTGCTCCGGCGCCGCCGCCGGCTGGTCCTGGCCGGTGAAGAGTGCCGATGCGGCACCTCCGGTCGCCACGACGCCGACGACTGCGCCGAGACATAGAAGAAGGCGGCGCTTGCGCCGCCCCGTTGCTCTATGGCGTCCCGCGGCCACCCACGATCACCTAAATCTCGAATCGATAACGGGCTGTCCCCGGGACTAAAGCACATCAGCGCGTCGCGCGACACCGGCGCCCCCGACGTTGTGGACAACCTCCCGACCAGCGTGAACGTCCATTTGAGGTGAATCCTGCGCGTACTGACCGATTGTCAGCGGCCGCCCGCCGGACTTGGCATCACACAGTGCCACCGGACAACCTCGGTCCGTCAGCGAGCTCGTCATCGACCAGGCGCTTGCCGAGGCTGACCACCTCGTCGACGCGGTAGCCGATCGCCTCGTAGAACGCGAGCACATCGGCGTTGCCGGCGCGTACCTGGAGGTTGATCTTGGGGCATCCCACGGCGGCCAGCCGCTCCTCGGCCTCGCGCATGAGCTGCCGGCCGAGCCCACGGCGTCGATGCCACGGCGCGACCGCGAGGTAGTTGATCCAGCC
>DATFRX010000446.1:0-13125 GCA_035262905.1 Nocardioidaceae bacterium | reverse complement strand
CCCAGCAGGTCGAGGTTGGCGTTCTCCAGCTTGAGACCGACGGTCTCGCTGATGACCTGGCCACCGGTCAGGGTGGCGATGTCACCGAGCATGGCCTTGCGGCGGTCACCGAAGCCCGGCGCCTTGACGGCGACCGACTTGAAGGTGCCGCGCACCTTGTTGACGACCAGGGTGGCCAGAGCCTCGCCCTCGACGTCCTCGGCGATGATCAGCAGCGGCTTGCCGCCCTGCATGACCTTCTCGAGCACCGGCAGCAGGTCCTTGACGTTGGAGATCTTGCCCTCGTGAATGAGGACGTAGACGTCCTCGAGCTCGGTCTCCATCCGCTCCGGGTCGGTCACGAAGTACGCGCTCAGGTGACCCTTGTCGAAGCGCATACCCTCGGTCAGCTCGAGGTCGAGGCCGAAGGTGTTGGACTCCTCGACCGTGATGACGCCTTCCTTGCCGACCTTGTCCATGGCCTCGGCGATGATCTCGCCGACGCTGGTGTCGCCACCGGCGGACACTGCGGCGACCGAGGCGATCTGCTCCTTGGTCTCCACTTCCTTGGCGGCGTTGGCCAGCTGCTCGCTGACCGCCTCGACGGCCCGCTCGATGCCGCGCTTCAGCGACATCGGGTTGGCGCCGGCGGCCACGTTGCGCAGGCCCTCGCGGACCAGCGACTGGGCCAGCACGGTCGCCGTGGTGGTGCCGTCACCGGCCACGTCGTCGGTCTTCTTGGCGACTTCCTTGACGAGCTCGGCGCCGATCTTCTCGTACGGGTCCTCGAGCTCGATCTCCTTGGCGATGGAGACGCCGTCGTTGGTAATCGTGGGTGCGCCCCACTTCTTCTCGAGGACGACGTTGCGGCCCTTGGGACCCAGCGTCACCTTGACGGCGTCGGCGAGGCCGTTCATGCCCCGCTCGAGACCGCGTCGGGCCTCCTCGTCGAACGCAATGATCTTCGGCATTGTTCTCCGCGATTCCTCACGCGTCGATGCTGGTGGTCCAGGCGATGCCCGCGACGGACGATCCCTGCCGTCGGCGGTCCCTTCCCGCCGGGGCGCGGAACCTCATCGTTCCTGGTCCCTGACTTGTCACTCTCAGACTGAGAGTGCTAGTTCGTGTTTAGCACTCGCCCAGCGCGAGTGCAAGCCGAGGCGAGCGGATCGGGCGACCCGGAAGTTGGCGTGAGATTCGGGATCGGCGGTGAGCAAAACCTGTATCTCACGCCAACTCTTGGCGGCGGTACGCGGGGACCCCGAACCGCCTGGCGATTCGAGCCCATAAGCCCCTTGACCGAGCGAGTCGGTCATCTCATTGTTTTTAGTACCAAACCCGCCACATCCGGCGGTCTGGGCTCGGTCGGGAGTCCGCCCGGCCAACACCCTTCATGGGAGGCTCCCATGTCCACTACCCGACTCCATCGACGGCGTACCTCCATCGGCCTGGCGGCGGCAGCATCCGTCGCGCTCCTGCTCTCACCTCTATCCGCCTCCGGCTCGGCTCCGAGCGCTGACCGATTGGCCACCGGCGCCAGCGCCACCGGCAAGGCCGGCCATGCAGCCGCCCGCGCGATGGCCCGCGACTTCGGCATCAGCGTCGATCGGGCCCGCATCCAACTCGCCAAGCAGCGCGGCTACGACCGACTCTCCGACCGGCTGACCCACCGGCTCGGAGCGGGTCGCAGCGGCGGTGCCTACCTCAACGGCCGCACCGGCGCCCTCGTCGTCACGGTCACCGATGCCGCCGCGGCCCGGCTGGTCCGCCAGGCCGGTGCCACACCGCGCCAGGTGCGCTTCTCGACCCGCGTCCTCGACCGCACCCACGACGCGCTCGACCGGTACGCCAGGACGAAGGGCGCCGGGACCGTGCAGGGCTGGTACGTCGACGTCCGGACCAACCGAGTCGTCGTCACCGCCGCCAAGGGCACCCAGTCCAAGGCCTCGCGGCAGTTCCTCCACAAGGCACGCTCGCTCGGCAACCGGGTCGAGATCCAGCGCGTCGCGGGCCGGGCGACCCCGGCGGCGTTC
The DNA here is from genome assembly GCA_035262905.1 of Nocardioidaceae bacterium. Lineage (GTDB taxonomy): Bacteria > Actinomycetota > Actinomycetes > Propionibacteriales > Nocardioidaceae > DATFRX01. The sequence goes on along the minus strand of DATFRX010000446.1, from coordinate 11,113 downwards.
CTGTACGGCGGACAGCAGGTCAACATGAGCAACGGCTTCATCTGCTCGGTCGGATTCAACGCCCGTACCTCGTCGGGCTCCTACGTCTTCGTGACGGCCGGCCACTGCGGTGAAGGGTTCCCGACCTTCTCGCGCAACGGCGTGACGATCGGCGGCACCCGGGCGTATAGCTTCCCGGGCAACGACTACGCCGCGGTCAACATCAACAGCCCGTCGACCTGGAACCCGCAGGGCGCGGTCGACATGTACAACGGCTTCGCCCGCCTGGTCCGCGGCCAGAGCCAGGCGCCGGTCGGGTCGTCGGTCTGCAAGAGCGGGCGGACCACCGGCTGGACCTGCGGCACGATCCAGGCCTACAACCAGACGGTCAACTACGGCGGTGGCGACATCGTGTCCGGCCTGGTCCGGCACAGCGCCTGCGTCGAGCAGGGTGACAGCGGCGGCTCGAACATCACCGGCAACCTGGCCCAGGGCGTGTCCAGCGGCGGCCAGCTCTACCAGTCCGGCGGCCGCCTCGTGTGCGGCCAGAAGGTCGGCCAGCCCAACGTCAGCTTCTATCAGCCGATCGGAGAGGCGCTCAGCGCGTACGGGCTGAGCCTCGTCCTCGGCTGATCCCAGACGGAGTCCGGGATCCTCGTCGCAGGCCGCGGCGGGGGTCCCGGACCGCGGGACGGGCCGGGCCGATCAGGGTCGCTGGTAGGCATGCCACCGGATCGGCCCGGCCGGCAGCACCGTCTCCGCCGGGTCACCGAGCTCGGCGGTCACCCAGGCCCGGACCTCTCGCACGGCGGCCGACCGCTGCTCGTCGGACAGCGGCCAGGTCCACGAGTAGCGGTTGGACTCGACGCCCTCGAAGTGGTCGGCGATGCTGCGCGAGATGGGCAGCGGGATCGGCTGGAGCTGCCGCACCGACCAGCCCTGCGCCGCCAGCTGATCGTCCAGCTCGTCGAGATCGTCGAGGCCGATGAACATGCCGGTCAGGCCGGCCGCATCGCGGAGCCGGCCGTCGATCTCCGCCGCCAGCCCGGTGCGCGGACGCCCTCGGGTCGCGAGCAGAAACCCGCCCGGTGCAAGCACCCGGCCCACCTCGTCGACGGCGCCGCGCCAGTCGCGTACGAGATGGAGTACGTGACAGGCGATCACCGAACCGAAGGTCGCCGAACCGAACGGCAGCCGCACCGCATCGGCCTCCACGAGCTGGACGCCGGACTGCTTCGCGGCGAGCACCCGCAGCATCTCGCGGGACAGGTCGACGCCGACGATCCGATGCCGGGCGGCGAGCGGCGCGCTGATCCGCCCGGTCCCGACGCCGATCTCGAGCACCGGATGATCACCGTCGAGCTCGGAATGCAGCAACGCGGTCTGCTCCTGCGCCACCTCGGGTGGCAGGCTCCGCGTCGCGTCGTAGAAGTTGGCCGCACGGTCGAAGGACACCGACTCAGAAGCTCTCGAAGTCATCGCCGCCATCCTCGCAGGACCCACCGACCGATCAGCCGTACGGTTCCGGACATGCGAAGGCCCGGCCGCTCCGGGTCGCGACCGGGCCTCTGCGTCAGAAGCTGTCAGACTGCCTTGACCTCGTGGGCCTCCCGGCCCTTGGGACCGTTGACCACCTCGAACTCGACGACCTGGCCGTCATCGAGCGTCTTGTAGCCGTCCATCGCGATCTTGGACCAGTGGACGAAGACGTCATCCTCCCCCTCGACTGCGATGAATCCGAATCCCTTGTCAGCGTTGAACCACTTCACGGTGCCCTGCACCATTGCCACTCCTGTTACGTCGTACCGAGTCGAACGCCGCGACCTTATCCCACGTCCACTCGGCCGGATCGGCGGACCAAGGCGGCCACTACCGCGACGTAGGATTCGACGACCTGAGGCACCGTGCCGGGATAGAGACCCGGCTCGACGAGCTCCACCTCGCTGACCAGCCAACGTCCGTCGTCAGCCCGCAGGAAGTCGATTCGGGCGTACGACAGCTCGACGCCCAGCAGTCGCGAGGCGACCGCGACGGTGTCGACCGCGACCGTCGCCAGCTCCGGATCGACCTCCATGGCACGGAACTGCCCGCCGTACTCCTCGTGGACCCGGATCTCGCCCTCGGCAGCCTGCTTGGCGACCCCACCGGCGGCCCGGCCACCGAGGACGAAGACCGATCGCTCCCCCTCGGTCAGCACCGTGCTGAGGAACGGCTGGACGACCCGGTCGACATCGGCCGGGACGCCGTCCCACGGGGTGTCCGAGGGGCGCACCTCGATCGCCAGTCCGCCGGCGCCGACGGCCGGCTTCACGATCACCCGGTCCTGCGTCAGTACGGCGTCGTCGACCCGGTCGCCCGGGCGGCCCACGAAGGTCGGCACGCAGGGCACTCCCTCGCGGGCCAGGTCGACGAGGTAGCCCTTGTGGGTGTTCCACTCCAGCACCGGAATGCCGTGGACCAGCTGCGATACCGACTCCACCTGCCTGGCCCAGGCGAGGAACTCGTCATGTCGCGGCGAGTAGTCCCACGTCGTGCGGATCGCCACCAGGGGCGTGACGGACCAGTCCACATCTGGGTCGTCCCACACCTCCCAGCGGCAGTCGATGCCGTGCTCCCGCAGGCCCGACGTGACCGGACCCCGTTCGCCACCTGCATCGGGCATCAGCCACGAGCAGGTGACGAACGTGACGGCCGGGTGCTCAGCCACCGGCGACAGCCGGGATGACCGAGACCGAGCTGCCCTCGGGCGTCGCAGTGCCGAGACCGTCGGCGAACCGTACGTCGTCGTTGCCGACGTAGATGTTGACGAAGCGACGCACCTCGCCCTTCTCGTTGACGATGCGGCCCTTGATCCCCGGGTACGAGGCGTCGAGCGCGTCGATCACCTCGGACAGCGTCGCGCCGTCCACGGTCACCTGCGACTCGCCCTTGGTGTAGGTCCGCAGGATCGTCGGCACCCGCACGCTCACGCCCATCAGGGTCTCCATCCATTACATTGACGCTTGTGGTTGCTGTCGCCTCAGGCTGACGAATATGCCTCGGTAAACGCAGCATAGGTCGGCTCGATCGTCGCCGCCGGTCCGACCCGATCGGCGATCGCGTCCAGCGTCTTGAGTCCGTCGCCGGACTGGATGATCACGGTCTCGGCTGCCGGGTCGAGCTGTCCGGTCTCGAGCAGCTTCTTCAGCGTCGCGACCGTGACGCCCCCGGCCGTTTCGGCGAAGATGCCCTCCGTCTGCGCCAGCAGGGCGATGCCATCGCGTATCTCTTCATCGCTGACGTCCTCGACCGCGCCGCCGGTCCGACGGCAGACGTCGAGCACGTACGGTCCGTCCGCCGGATTGCCGATGGCCAGCGACTTCGCGACCGTGTCGGGCCGCACCGGACGTACGACGTCGTGGCCCTCGCGGAACGCCTCTGCGACCGGGGAGCAGCCGGTGGCCTGGGCGCCGAAGATCCGGTACGGACTCGACTCGACGAGCCCGAGCTCGGCCAGCTCCCGGAAGCCCTTGTCGACCTTGACCAGCTGGGCGCCGGACGCGACTGGGACCACGACCTGCTGCGGCAGCCGCCAGCCGAGCTGCTCGGCGATCTCGAAGCCAAGCGTCTTGGAACCCTCGGCGTAGTAGGGCCGGACGTTGACGTTGACGAACGCCCATCCCTCCTCCTCACCGGCGATCTCGCTGGCCAGCCGGTTGACGTCGTCGTAATTGCCCTTGACGGCGAGCAGGGTGCCGCCGTAGACGGCCGTGGTCAGCACCTTCGGTCGCTCGAGATCGTGCGGGATGAAGACGACGCTCTTGATGCCGGCGCGGGCGGCTGCAGCAGCGACGGCGTTGGCCAGGTTGCCGGTCGACGGGCACGCGAGCACCTTCAGACCGAGCTCGCGCGCGGCGGCCAGCGCGACGGCGACGACCCGGTCCTTGAACGAGTGGGTCGGGTTGCCGGAGTCGTCCTTGATCCACAGCGTGTCGAGTCCGAGCTCGCGGGCCAGGTTGTCGGCCCGAAGCAGCCGGGTGAATCCCGGCTCGGTGTTGGGGAACCTCTCGACATCAGCCGGCACCGGCAGCAGGGATCGGTAGCGCCAGATGCTCTTGGGCCCGGCCTCGATGGCATCGCGGCTGACCGCGCCGAAGTCGTACGCGACCTCGAGCGGGCCGAAGCACTCGGCACACGCGTAGTAGGGGCCGAGCTCCTGCCGGGCGCCACACTCCCGGCAGCTCAGCGCGACGGCGTTGCCGAACGCGCCCGGCCGAAGGGCTGCGGGGTTGCCGTTGTCCAGGGCGGTCGCACTCACGAGGCCTCCTCTCATCTTTCCCGGACCGGCTCTCGGCCTGGGACGGACGTGGCACCGTGACCGCCGGGGCCTCGCATCGGACGAGACCGGCAGCCGGTTGCCGGGGCTTCAACGGGCCGTTTCCCTCTGCCCCTCTCGATGAGTTCGTCTCAGCGTAAACGAGTCGTCCCACATGGTGTCGCTGTGTCCCGCCATGCGGGCGGGCGATCCGGACCGTTTGTACGCCGCCGGCCGGCCGGTTTCGTCCACAGCAGGGGGATCGTGGCGGGTCGTCCACAGGCGGTCTGACGCACCCGGCGCTGACCCCTTCGCCTCCTAACGTGAGGACAGGCGAAAGGGGCCTTGATGACCGACTTGTTCCCTCACTATCCGAGCCCACCCGAGGAGCTTGTCGGGATCGCGGCGCAGCTGATCAGCACTGCAGGCGACACCGAGGCCACCGTCTCGGACGTACGCGGTGGCGTCGGCCGCGCGGTCGATGCCGTTGACGGCGACCTCACGTTCCCGATGAGCAGCGCGCCGGAGCCGGTCATCCGCAACAGCGCCAACGTGGCGCGGACCGCCCGGTTCGCCAGTGGCGCGGTGATGTTCTTCGCCCAGGCCGTGCAGACCTACAACCGCGGCATCGACCGGCTCAACGCCCAAGTGCACGAGGGCGAGTTCGACGTGATGTCGACCGGCCGGGCCGCGAAGCTGCAGCGACTGACCGCCGAGAAGGCGCAGCTCGAGGCGGATCTCGACGCCGCCGCGTCCCGAGTGGCGGCCATGCTGGAGCGCGGGCCCAACGCCGACGACCTGCGGTTTCTCCGCGACCACGGCTTCCTGCTCCCGCTCGATCTGCTCGACTCCGGCGTGCTGCGATCGGCGATGGCGAGCCGGCCGCCGGGCACCGACCCCGCGGCGATGCGGCGGTGGTGGGACTCGCTGTCGCTGGCCCAACAGGTGGCCGTCATGGCCGCGCATCCGGAGCAACTCGGTAACACCGACGGTCTGCCTGCCGAGGTGCGCGACGAGGCGAACCGGCTCGTGATGGCCGACGACCTCGCGCGACTGGAGGCCAAGGAGCGCGACGGCACCCTGTCCCGGCTCGAGCGGGACGCGCTGGCCAACATCCGCAAGGCGATCAGCAACCTCGACGCCCGCGAGTCGCACATCGACCCGATCACCGGCGAGCACACCCACGCGCAGCTCTACATCTACGAGCCCTACGCGTTCGACGGCGACGGCCGGCTGGCGATCGCGACCGGCAACCTCGACTCTGCCAACCACGTGGCGGTCATGGTGCCCGGCATGGGCAGCAACGTGCAGGGCATGTCGGCCGGCCGCTCGCTCAACGTCTACGACGAATCGCGCTGGGCCAGCGGCGACTCGGTCGCGGTGCTCGACTGGGTGGGCTATGACGCGCCCAGCGGCACCAGCCTGCACAACCACGACATCATCGGCGTGGTCAACCAGAGGATGGCTCGCGCCGGAGCCGAGCAGCTGGCCGCCGACGTCGACGGCCTGCGCGCGTCCCGCGCCGACGATCCGGCGCATCTGACCGTCATCGGCAACTCCTACGGCAGCACCACCTCCGGGATCGCGGCTGGCCGGTTCGACCTCGACGCCGACGACCTGATCCTGACCGGCAGTCCGGGCGTGCCGGTTGGGGATGCCGGCAAGCTCAGCACCGGGCACGACCACACCTGGGTCGGCAGTGCCAGCCGCGACCTGGTGACCGCGCTCGGCCGCACCGGCTGGACCGATCCGAGCGACGTCGCGGCCCGTCTGATTCCAGGCGTCGAGCTGATGGGAAACGACCCTGCCGAGGACGACTTCGGCGCCAACCGGTTCCAGGCCGAGAACCTCGATCGTGGCGGCCACTGGAACGTCGCCGACCACGGTCGCTACTACGACCAGAACACCGAGTCGCTCTACAACATCGCCGCCATCACCACCGGGCAGTACGCCGACGTTCAGGAGGCTCCGCATCGCTACGATCCGCTGGCCGACGTCCATGTCGAGTGGAAGGTGCCGAAGGTGTTCGGCGTGCCGGTAGGCCCACCGGTGCCGACGCACGTTGATGTGGACATGGCGATGCAGGATCCTGAACGCGACCGCACCCCCACCGAGATCACGCATGGCACGTGAGGAACGATGACCCATCGACGCGCCACGATGCTCGTCGCCTTGATGGTGTCAGCCGTGCTGGGTCTGTCGGCCGGCTGCGACAGCAGCAGTGAGGACAGTTCGATGGACGACGGATCCGACCCGGCCACCGCGCCATCGGCGACACCGTCCGACGCCATGATGGCCGACGCGCTGCAACGCAGTCGCCGGGCGTTCCTGGACACCACGCTCGGGCTAAGGGCAGCGGGCTACATCCCCACGTTCGGCTACACCCGCTACTCGATCTGCTCCGACGAGGGTGCCGACTGGCGAGCCACTGCCAACGGCCGGCTCAATCGACAGACCCCCGTCGGCTCCACCCGCGCCGATGCCGAGGCGATCCGCGACGACCTGCTGAGCGTCGGCTGGGCGGCCTATGACACGTCGACCTCGCCCGACGGCATCCGCGAGCTCTCGTCGCACTGGATCGTGACCGTGGAGCGCGACGACCTGACGCTCAACGTGTCGCTCTATGACAACCAGCCCTACCTGTTGATGCGCGTCCTGGGACCTTGCCTCCCGGCGACGGCCGAACAGCAGGTCGAGTACGAGTCTGCTGAGGATCAGCGGTTCGCGGTTCCGGCCGCGACTGGCGACGCATGAGCTTCGACGACCTGTTCCTCGAGGAGGTGCGGCGTCGGCTCCCTGACGTCGACGTGGTCGCGCGCCGAGCGACGGTCGACACCGGCCGCCGAGTCGATCCGCGCGTGGCGCGCGACGAGGCCGGCGCGATCGACACCCTCGCCGTCGAGACACTGGTCGAGCGATGGAGGGCCTTCTTCCCGAGGGAGTCGGCGCCGGCCGACCTCCGACTGCGCTGGGTCCCCATCTCGACGACCGACAGTGTCGGTGCCGAGGCAGCCGCTCGGCAGCCCGGGTTCGCCGGCGTGGCAGCAGCTCGGCTCGACCGGATCGGGGCACTGCTCGATGCGGAGGACTGGAGCTGGACCCGTTTCGATCCACCCGGCGACGGCAATGTCCGGATCGTCGGGCGCCGTCGACAGGTCGGCTTCGACCTCGGCATCCGGCCCGGTGACGACGTCGTCCTGCTCCGGACCCGGACCGTGGCGGTCGTCGTCGGCGAGCTGGCCGGCGAGTTGGTCGAGACGCCGGTCGAGGTGCGGCCATGGTCCGCGTCTAGATGATCGAACCGGTCCGACCACGGGTCGGCGCCGGCCGCCGACCTCGGTCCAGCCTCCGGTCCGGCACCGAGCCGCCGTGCAGCGGTCAGGCCTCGACCGACCCCGGTCGAGCCTCGAGCGTGTCGGCCAACTCCGCGAGGACCGCGACCAGACCGGCCGGCCCGTCGACGACCAGATCGGCTCGGGCCGCCATGACAGGCTGCTCGGCGGACACCGGACAGATCAGCAGGCCAGCCGGACCGTCCGGGTCCGACCGCATCGACTCGACCGCGTCGTAGGCGGGCAGATCACCAAGGTCGTCGCCGCCATAGACCACCACCCGGGCGCCGACCTCCTCGACCAGGCCGCGAAGTGCCTCGCCCTTGTCGACGCCGGCGCCACGCAGCTCCAACACCATTCGGCCCGGCTCGAGGTGCAGGTCGTTGGCGTCGGCGAACTCCTGCAGGGGTCCGCGAAGCCGTTCGAACGCGACCGCCGGATCCGGCAGCCGCCGGACATGGACACCGATCGCGCGGCCCTTGTCCTCCAGATGCGCCGCGCCCAGTCCGAGGTCGTCGAGTAGCCCCGGCAGCTGCTGTCGCGCCACCGCGATCCCGGCCGGCGGCGGGGGCGCCTCGATCTGGCCGGTGTCGGCTCGCCAGCGCTCGACGCCGTACTGCCCGAGCACCTGCAGTCGGCCGAGACCTGGCGCCTCGGCCAGGCCGCTGAGGCGCAGCACCATCTCGACCGGGCGGCCGGTGACGATCGCGATCGCACCGACATGGGCCCCGAGCCGGCCGAGGACGGCCACCGCATCGGGATGGATGTACGCCTGCGCGGGGTCGGGCACGATCGGCGACAGGGTGCCGTCGAAGTCGAAGGCGATCAGGGCCGACTCGGGTTGCGAGACCAAGCGCTGCCAGGCCGCCCGCCCGGCCGCCGTCGTGGGCTCGGTCATCGCGCCGCCGACCGGCTCACAGCGGACCGGTGAGGATCACGGTCAGTCGATCGAACCGCATCGGGGCGACCGCGCTGTGCAGCCGTCCGATGCCGAGGTCGTCGGCGAGTACCCGGGCCACGTCGTGCAGCCGGCTGGGGTAGTAGACCGTGTTCGCCGGGATGTCGCCGTACCAGTTGTCGGCGCCGACGACCTTCCAGCCGGCGTCCTGGAGCGTCGCCGCCGTCTCGTTCGCGAGCCCGGTGATGCCGGAGTTGTTGTAGACCTCGACGTAGGCGTTGCGATGCGGCGTGGGCTTCTGCGGCTTGTTCGGCTTGTCGCGCGGCGGCTTGTCCGGCGTCGATGCCGGCGTCTGCTTGGTCGGCGTCGACCGCTGAGGCTGGCCGGACGGCTGCGACGACGGCTCAGGCGGCGTACTGCTGTCCGTCATCTGATCGGCGGCTGCCTCGTCGCCGCGGTCCGGACGGCCCGTGACGACCAGCGCGAGCATGGCCAGGACGACCACGCCGATGCTGACCCCGATGGCCCACGACGGCAGTGCGACTCCTCGGTCGCGATCACGCAGTCGCGGATGCATGGGCTCCCCCTAGAGCTCGATGCCCAATCGTCGCGCCGACCGGGCCCGCTGCCGGGCGGTCCGCAGCCGTCGCAGCCGCTTCACCAGCAGCGGGTCGTAGGCGAGGGCGGACTCGCGGTCGATCAACGCGTTCAGGACTTGGTAGTAGCGGGTCGCGGACATGTCGAAGGACTCGCGGATGGCCTGTTCCTTGGCACCGGCGAAGCGCCACCACTGACGCTCGAACGCCAAGATGGCCTGGTCGCGCTCGGAGAGTTCCTCCGCCGCCCGGGCAGCCTGCCCTGAGGTCACGACGTTCGCGGCGTCCATGCGGTCGCTCCCAGTCCCTTCGTCCGTCGTGGGCAGATTGCACCGTCATCCGCCCCGTACACGCCTCATCGTAGGTGACAAACAACATCGATGTCATTTACCCAGTCGGCGGGGCGGAATTCGGCCCACCGGGCGCCGGCGGCTCGTTTGCGCGGCGCGCCCGTCGATGAGTACGGCATCGCACGCGTACTGCTCGGACGAAGAGCAGGCCAACGACTCCGACGTCGATGTCGTGGTACGTGGCGACGCCGCGTGGGCGTCAGGTCGAAGGATGTCACACCCGGCCGCGATGCCGGAAAACCGCAGGCCGGCGAGGCGCGGACGGGCGGCGGACGGACCGGGTCCGAGCTATTCGGCGACGATCTCGCGGTTCAGATGACAAAGTCGATAGACTTACTTTAGAATGACGGTCATGGCCACCCTCCAGACGCCCGGCCGGCTCCCCGACTTCCTGATCATGGGTGCCCCGAAGGCCGGAACCACCGCGCTGCACGCCGCCCTGGCCCAGCATCCGCAACTCGCGATGAGCCCGGTCAAGGAGCCGAAGTACTTCCTGTGCGGAGACGTCCCACCGCCGCTGTTCACCGGGCCGGGCGACGCGCACAGCCGCCGCGAGTGGATCTGGCGGCGTGAGGAGTACCAGGACCTGTTCCCCGATCCGGCCGCGGACGTGCTGAGCGGGGAGAGCACCCCGCTCTATCTGGCCGATGCCGACGCCCGCCGCCGGATCGCCGCCACGATCCCGCATGCGCGGTTGATCTGTGTGTTCCGCGATCCGGTCGACCGGGCGTACTCGAACTGGACGCACCTGTGGGTCGACGGCCTCGAGCCGATCGCCGACGTCGTCGAGGCCTGCCTGGCCGAGCCGCGGCGCATCCACGACGGGTGGGCGCCGTTCTGGCACTACCTCCGGCTCGGTCGCTACGGCGAGCAGCTGGCCGCGCTGTACGAGCTGTTCCCCCGCGACCAGGTGCTGGTGATTCGCTACCGCGAGGTCGTCGACACGCCGGTCGAGACGCTCGATCGGGTCTGCGAATTTCTCGGCGTACCCCAGGGCGCGGTCAGCGCGATCCCCGGCGACAACACCCGGCCGTTCGTCGCCGAGGGCTGGCAGACCCGGGCCCTGTCGAGTGCGGTCCGGGCCGGATCGCGGGTCGGATCCGCCTTCGAGCCGCAGGCCTGGCGACGCGTCTCGCGGCCGTTGGTCAAGGCGCTGCACCGGCGCGGCCGGGCCGAGCGACCGACACTGACGGCCGACCAGCGACGCACGCTGCTCGACCACTTCCGCACCGACCTGGATCTGTTGGAGCAGGTGACGCAGCAGTCGTTCGCCGACTGGCGGGGCGAGACCGGCCAGGGCGCCTTCGCCACTCGGGTCGCCGACCAGGCTGCGGTGGCCTCGCACTGACGCCCCCACTGGGGGTAAGCAAATCCTGAAACACGCCGGCGTGTTTCAGGATTTGGCTACCGCCAGTGGATCAGGTCGCCGTGGCGGCGGGGGTCTCGACCTGGACGGTACGAAGGTCGTGGGCGCCGTCCGCGCAGGCCGCCTCGAAGTAGTAGCGCATCCCGAGACCCGGCACGGCGACCGCACTGACGTAGCGGAGCGCGCCGTCGCCGTGCGGCGATCGCAGCATCGGCCGATCGGACACCGAGTCGAGCCGTCCGTTCACCCGATGGGCGAGCCCGGTGGTCTCGTGCCAGTTCTCGGCGGCGCTGGCCCG
>DATFRX010000445.1:0-5765 GCA_035262905.1 Nocardioidaceae bacterium | reverse complement strand
CTTCCACCGGGTTGGCGATCAGAGCCTGGCGGACCGACGTCACGACCGCGTCGTAGGCCTCGACGGTGGCCGACCGGTCGCACGGTGACAGGCAGCGGCCCATCTCGGCCAGCGCGCACGGCGACCGCGACGGCTTGCGGGGGAGCCGGCCGCTGCACTGGCGCAGCGGGAACGCCTCATGCAGCGCGGCCATCGCCCGCTCGGCAGTCCGTCTCGACGTGTACGGCCCGACATAGACCGCGTCGTCCTCGAGCACCCGGCGTACGAGCGAGAGCCGCGGCCACGGCTCGTTGGTCAGCTTCAGCCACACCACCCGCTCGGGATGGCGCGACCGCCGGTTGTAGCTCGGCTTGTGCTCGGCGATCAGGCGCAGCTCTCGCACCTCGGCCTCGAGCGACGTCTCGCAGCGGATCCCCTCGACGGTCTCGGCGAGCCGCACCATCTCGCCCATCCGGGAGCGGGTCTCGCTGGCGGTGAAGTAGTTGCGCACCCGGGCCCGGAGGTCCTTGGACTTGCCGACGTAGAGGACCCGGCCGCGCTCGTCTCGGAACAGGTAGACGCCCGGCGCGTGCGGCAGCGGGTCGGCCAGGTGGCGCTTGCGGCGCTGCTCCGGATGCACCCGCGAGGTGAAGGTCTGGAGCTCCTCGAGCGTGTTGACGCCGAGGTTGCCGAGCCGCGCGATCAGGCCGTGCAGGACGTCGACGGTCGCACGGGCGTCCTCAAGCGCCCGGTGGTTGGGCGTCGTCGCCGACTGGAAGAGGCGGGCCAGGCTCGACAGCTTGCAGTTGGGCGCCTCGTCGCGGGTCACGACGTGGCGGGCCAGGCGGACCGTGTCGAGCACCTCGAACCGCGGCCAGCGGTAGTCGCCCTCGGTCGCGAAGTGCCGCAGGAAGCCGACGTCGAACGGCGCGTTGTGGGCGACGAGGACGCAGCCCGAGGCGAACTCGAGGAACGCCGGCAGCGCGGACTCGATCGTCGGTGCCGTGGCGACCATCGTGTCGGTGATCCCAGTGAGCACTGCGATGAACGGCGGGATCGGCGCCTTCGGGTTGACCAGGGTCTGAAACTCGCCGAGCACCTGGCCGCCCTCAACCTTGACGGCGCCGATCTCGGTGATCATCGCGCCGTCGGACGCAGAGCCTCCGGTGGTCTCGAGGTCGACGACGACGAAGGTGATCTCGTGCAACTGGCGGCCCAACTCGTCGAACGTCGCCTGGATCGCCCGGGGCTTGGCGTCGACGCTCGGACCAGCCATGTCCGCACGGTAAGGCGGCGCACCGACGAAACCGCCCGCGACGCGCCCAGCGGCAGAAGGTGCAACGCTTGAGGGGTACGACCGGACGAGAGGAGCCGGATGTCCGACGCGACGACGCTGCGACTGCCCGAAGCCGCCGAACGGCTGCGATGCTCCGGCTGCGGCAACCTGACGCGATTCGACGTGACGCGTACGAGGCGTGCCCGCGAGTTCTGGCACGTCGCGCTGAGCGGCGATGCGCGCGTGGAGGACGAGACGGTGCTCGAGGAGCGAGTCGAGTCGATCCGGTGCCGCTGGTGCGGCCGCAGCGACGCGATCGAGATCGTCGCCCGGGCCGATGCCGACCTTGCCTCCGACCCGGCGACGGAGCGCGCGTGAGCGAGGACGCGTGAGCGAGCTCGCAAGCGAATCGGACGACGGGCCGGGGGTGCTGCTGCCCGAGGCGGTACGCCAGCGGCTGGTCGCGATGACGCTCGAAGTGCTCGACTCGCTGGGCGACGTGCCGGCCAGCCTGCGCCCGGTGATGGGGTTCGCCCCGCAACGCCGGGCCCGGTTGGCGGCGGCCCCGATCGCGGCCGCGCTCGAGGACGGCGACTTCCGCGCTCGGGTGGCCGGGCAGGTACGACCCGGCCGCGCCGACCTGGTCGCGGCCCTCGAACGTGGCGATCCGGTCGCTGCGGACCCGGTCGAGGTCGGGGCGATGGCGTACCTGATCCGGCCGGACGGCTGGCAGCGGACGCTGGCCGAGGCGGTGACGCGCCTCGACGCGGCCGCACCGGCGGTGTCGTCCCGCGAGGAGGAGCTGGCCCGGCTTCGGCAGCAGGTCGAGGACGCCCGGGCCGAGTTCGCCGACGTACGGGAGCGGCTGCGGCAGCAGGTCAGCCAGCTGAAGTCCGACAACGCCGATCTGCGGCGCAAGCTCGGCGCCGAGCGCACTCGAACGAAGCAGGCGGTCGCGGACGCCGAGTCGGCGCAGGCGGCCGAACGAGAGGCGCGGCAGGACGCGGCCCGGCAGGTGTCGGCCGCCCAGGTCGAGGCGCGGCGACTCCAGACCCGGATCGAGGAGCTGGCCGCCGAGGCGACCCGGGTGCGCCAGTCCGGCCGGGCCGAGCGCGGCGAGGAGGCGATGCGGGCCCGCCTGCTGCTCGACGCGTTGCTGGCCGCCGCCCAGGGGCTGCGCCGCGAGCTCGCGCTGCCGCCGGTCGAGACGCTGCCCGCGGACACGCTGGCCGGCGCCGACGAGCGGCCGATCGCCGCCTCCGGAAGCCGGGCACTCGATCCGGCCAGCCCGGCCCTGCTCGAGCAGCTGCTGGCCGTGCCACGGATCCACCTGCTGATCGACGGCTACAACGTCACCAAGCTGGAGTGGGCGAGCTCCTCGCTCGAGGAGCAGCGGACCCGGCTGCTCCGGGAACTGGCGCCGGTGGCGGCCCGCAGCGGGGCCGAGGTGACCGTGGTCTTCGACGGCGCGGACCTGCGGCACCGTCCGGCCGTCAAGGCGCCGAGGGGCGTCCGGGTCCGGTTCAGCCCGGCCGGCGTGACCGCCGACGAGGTTCTCCGCGACCTGGTCCGGGCCGAGCCGGAGGGCCGGACCGTCGTGGTCGTGTCCTCCGACCGGGAGGTCGCAGTCGACGCCACCAGGGCGGGCGCCCGCGCGATCCCCTCCATCGCCCTGGTACGGCTGCTGGACCGCGGCTAGCCGCGCCGATCCACTGGGGGTAGGCAAATCGCGAAACACGCCGGCGTGTCTCGCGATTTGCCTACCGCCAGTGGTCCGTGGGCAGTGGGGCGCGAGACGTACGCGACACGCCGACCAGCCCGGACTGTCGGTGGTGGGCCGTAGCGTCCCTCGTGTCAGACCGGCAAACCATCAGACCGGCAACTGAGGAGGCAGCATGGCCCCGAGCGCGGACGCGACCGAGCCCACCGGCGCCGACTCTCTCATCATCGATTGCGACACCTGCCTGGTGCGCGGAGACGCCTGCTCCGATTGCGTTGTGAGCTGTCTGCTGGGCGGACCGCCGGAGCCGATCCAGCTGTCCGACGACGAGGCCGGAGCCCTTGATGCGCTTGCCGAGTCCGGTCTTCTGCCCCCGCTACGACTTGTGACTGCCACCGACGTTCCGTCACCGGATATTCACGACGATTGAGACGTAACTTCCTTCCAGGCTTACTCGTTTCAACTCCATGGCGTGCGGAGATTGCGCTCGCTCCGCATGGTCACTAGGGTCCGTTGCTCAGGTGCTCGTACGGAGTCGGTCACCGCAAGATCGGCCCGAGTGCCTCGCCGAATCTGGCAACCCCCTCAAGGGGTTGTCGGAACCGGGGACCCAATGTGATTGGGGTGAATCGATGGGCCGTCGTGGGTGGCCCATCGACGGGCGTTAGCCGGCCCGAACCCGTCAGCTCACCTGGTAGGCGTCGAGAGCTATAGGAGACCGACCGAGCGTGCGTACCGCCCGGAAAACTTCAGTTGTTCGTACCACCCTCGCGGTGGGTGTCGCACTCGTCACCGGCATGGTGGTGCTGCCGCAGTCGGGATATGCGACGCCGGACCCCAGCATCAACGAGGTGCAGCGACGGGCCGATCGGCTCTTCCACGACGCTGAGGCGGCCCAGGAGCGGCTCAATACGATCAAGGTCCAGCTCAAGGACGCCCGCAAGAACCTGAAGGGGCTCCGCGCCGACGTCAAGTCGCAGCAGCACACCCTCAAGGCCGCCGCCGACCAGGCCGGCGCCATGGTCGCGGTCCAGGCGCAGCAGTCGCCGATGGGCCTGACCAGCCAGCTGCTGTCGTCCGGCGACCCCGACGACTTCCTGGCCGGCATCGCCGCGATGCAGTCCTACAGCTCCACCCAGGCCAGCCTGATGGACGGCTACGAGGCCGCCGCCGCCGAGCTCGAGCTGCGCAAGCAGCAGCTCAAGCAGCAGGTCGACGCGATCGCCAAGGCCAAGGAGCAGCAGGCCAAGGAGTACCAGACGGTCAAGGACAAGTCCGACAAGGCCCAGGCCCTGCTCGACCAGCTCAAGGCCGAGCAGGCGGCGGTGCCCGACGTCAGCCGCGACGTGTCCCGACCGACGTCGACGATCAACGCCAGCTCCAGCCAGGCGCAGATCGCGGTGGACTTCGCACTCGCCCAGGTCGGTGACCCCTACGTCTACGGTGCCGCGGGACCGGACTCCTACGACTGCTCCGGCCTCACCATGGCGGCCTGGGCGGCGGCCGGGGTGTCCTTGTCGCACTCGTCGAGCGTGCAGTCCACCGAGGGCACAGCGGTCTCCGTCGCGGATGCGGTTCCGGGCGACCTGTTCTTCTACTACAGCCCGATCAGCCACGTCGGCATGTACATCGGCAACGGCCAGATCGTCCACGCACCGCAGCCCGGTGAGTCCGTCCAGGTGGTGCCGGCGACCGGCTACATGCCGCTCACGGCCGTACGCCACATCGGCTGATTCGCCGCGGCCGCGACCGACCGCGCAGGGACGCGGGCGGACTCGGCCATCGGCTCTCTAGGATCGGGGGGTGACTGACGCGGCTCGACCGTCCGGGGAACCAGGGCCAGCCAGGGAGCTCGGTCGTGGTGTGGTGGGGGCCCTCGTCGTCTTCGCCGTCGTCCTGGGTGCGGTCTGGTGGACCACGTCGTCCGACGACAGCTCCGACTCCGAGGCCAGCCAGGCGGCGCCGTCGTCCGCTCCACCGCTCGACGAGGCCACCCGCGACGAGCGCACGACCGCGTTGCTGCACGACCTCAGCGTGTCCTGGGCCAGCCGCGATCAGCGCGGCTTCGTGGCGGCCGCCGGCGACTCGGCGGCCGCTCGGGAGTGGGCCGGCCAGGTCTACGACACGCTCGACGATCTCGGCGTCGGCTGGATCGACCTGCGCTACATCTCGACCGACTCCGAGTCCGCGGTCGACCCGCTCGGCTTCACCGCCGAGGTCGAGGTGCGATGGGAGATCGCGGCCGGACCGGAGCGCCAGGTCTATCGGACCGCGCCCGTCGACGTGCCGCTGCGCTTCGCGTACGAGAACGACGATGTCGCTCTGGTGGGCCTCGCCAGCCCGACCACCGACCCGGTGCCGGTGTGGCTCGCGGGTCCGGTCGCGGTCGAGAGCGCGTCCGGTGGGACCTGCGTCGGCGTGCCTGACGACGTCGACCTCGACACCTGCCTGCACCTGGTCGACGTGGCCGCCAAGGACCTGAACCGGGTCGTGCCGGACGACGGGATCGCCGGCCGGCCGGTCGTCGTCCTGGTGCCGGCCGCGGACACCACCGCGGCCATGCTGCTCGGGCAGGACGTCGACAACCTCGGGCAGATCGCCGCCGTGACGACCACCATCGACGGCAGCAGCTCCAGCCGGGCGCCGGCCGAGATCGTGGTCAACCCGGCCGTCTTCGACGACCTGCGGCACAAGGCCGCCCAGCTCGTCATCAGCCACGAGGTGACCCATGCCGCGACCGGCGTCACCGCGGCCGCCATGCCGCTGTGGGTGGCCGAAGGCTTCGCCGAC
>DATFRX010000444.1:0-3474 GCA_035262905.1 Nocardioidaceae bacterium | reverse complement strand
CGGAGTCGACGTAGGTGTCGCGAAAGACCTTGACGGCAACGCTCACGCGATCGCCTCGTCACGACTCGCGACGCGGGTGATCCGGGTGCCCATCAACTCGTCCGGAGCGCCCTGGCTACGCAGCGTACGTTCGACGAGCTGCGGGTTGGTGATCACGGCCAGCTCGCCGCCGTTGCGGAGGAACTGAGTCGCCGCGCGCACCTTCGGGCCCATACTGCCGGGCGGAAACTGTCCGTCGGCGAGGTGCTTCTCGGCCTCGTCGACGCCGATGCTGGTCAACGGCCGCTGGGTGGGTTTGCCGAAGTCGAGCTGGACCGCAGCCACACCGGTGATCAGGACCAGCGCTTCGGCGTCCAGCTGCAGTGCCAGCTCGGCGGCCGCATAGTCCTTGTCGATGACCGCGTCGACGCCGTCCCACACGCCGTCGCGGCGGCCGACCGGGATGCCCCCGCCACCACCGGTGACCACGACGTGTCCGCTGTCCAGCAGCGCCCGGATCGCGCCGATCTCCACGAACCCCTTGGGCTCCGGCGAGGCGACCACCCGGCGGTAGCCACGACCGGCGTCCGGGCTGACGTCCCAGTGCCGATCACGGGCCAATCGCTTGGCCGCCTCCTCGGTGAAGAACGGGCCGATCGGCTTGGTCGGATGGTCGAAGGCCGGGTCGTCGATGTCGACGATCACGTGACTCAGCAGGGCGGCGATCGGCTGCCGGCGTCCGCACTGGCGATAGAGCGCGATCGCGATCAGCGAGCCGAGCTGGCCCTCGGTCATGGCACCCAGGCTGAACAGCGGCATGGCCGGCACCTCGGACCGGCCGAGCTCCTGCTGGATGGCGAGGTTGCCGACCTGGGGGCCGTTGCCGTGCACGATGACGACGCGCCAGTCGGCGTTGAGCAACTCGCAGATCGGGATCGCCATCGCAGCGGCGTTGACCCGTTGCTGGTCGTAGGTTCCGGCCTGTCCCTCGGCGACCAAGGCGTTACCGCCCAGGGCGACTATCGCAGTCCTGGCCACACTTCCTCACTTCGAGTGAAACAATCCAACCGGATGCGTGACGTGGGATTCTCAAACCTGTTTAGCATACTAGGTTTTCATGGAGGATAGTGAACGCATCGTGAACTCACAATCCCAGCACCCCTTCGGAATCGCCCCCCAAGACGCGACCGGCAAGATCCTGTCCGCTGAGGCCATGATGCGGTTCACGGTGGCCGAAGGGAAGGTCTATCCGCTGGCCATGACCGACCCCGAGGGGTACGAACGGGCGCTCACCCTGGTCGGCCTGGTCGCCGACGAGTTGCGCAAGTCGAGTCCGACCTTCGAGGCCGTACTCGCCGCCCGCGACGACCTGATCGAGCGGCTGCCCGACCTGGCGCAGGCCGCCGGCGCGGAGCCGATCGGCCTGCCACCGAACACGATCGTCGACGCGGCGTCGGCACTGCGCTGCCGCGAGTTGCAGGCGCCCGGCTGAGCCGTCCACAACCGGGTAGCCCTTCCTTGACACCGCTCGACCAGGGCGCCTTTACTATCGATGAAGAATTGTTTCGTCAAGTAAACGGGCGGAGGTTCGGCGATGACGGTGACCGAAGGGGCCTCCGAGAGGGTGACTCCACAGGGGGCGACACTGCCGGAGGCCTCCGGGGCCGCCTCCGCGCTGGCCACCCTGATCGTCGACCTGCAGGCTCGCGGCCTCCGCGTCGAGACGCCGATCGAGCGTCGCACCGGCGGCGCCGGACCGGCCGACTCTGGCTTCCTCTGGGTCGGCGGCTATGCCATCACGGTGCCGACCGACAACGCGGCGGCGGCCGGATCGCCGTACGTTCTGCGGGCCGAGGACGACGGTTACGCGATCTTCGAGGGCGACGAGCGACGTGCAACCGCGTCGACCCAGCGACGGCCTCGGTTCTACGACCTCACGACGGCCGACGGCATCCCGTACTGGAAGATCGGCCTGCTGCACCTGGACTCGTTCGCTAGCACCGTCGTGCAGACCTGCTCCTACTGGGGCAACGACGACCAGTGCAAGTTCTGCGGGATCGGCGTCTCGCTCGACTCCAACCGGACGATCGTCAAGAAGAGCCCGGAGCAGCTCGCCGAGGTAGCGGCCGCCGCCAAGGAGCTCGACGGCGCCGTCGACGCCACGCTGACGACCGGCAGCTCCAACGGCGTCGATCGCGGCGCTCGCTACGTCGCCCGATGCGGACATGCGGTCAAGGAGCGCACCGGGCTGCCGGTGGAGGTCCAGTTCGAGCCGCCGATGAAGCTCGAGGTCATCGACGAGGTGGCCGACCTGGGCATCGATTCGGTCGGCATCCACGTCGAGTCGTTCGACCCGGAGGTGTTGGCCCAGGTCGCGCCGGCGAAGGCCCGGACCGGCATCGACAACTACTTCCGGGCCTGGGAGTACGCCGTCGCCCGATTCGGCGAGGGACAGGTTTCCACGTACGTCATCTTGGGGATGGGCGAGGACCCGGACCTGATCGTCGAAGGCTGCCGCCGGGCGATCGACATCGGCGTGTTCCCCTTTGTCGTGCCACTCCGGCCGGTCGCCGGCAGCCTGATGGAGGACGTGCTCCCGCCGGAGAGCGACTACACCCAGCGCGTCTATCAGAAGGTCGCGAGCTACATGACCGCCCGGGGCATGGACACCAGCCTGCCGAAGGCCGGGTGCGCCCGCTGCCAGGCCTGCTCCGGACTGCAGAGCGTGCAGCCCCTGCTGCAGATCCAGTCCCGGCCGCCGACCCCAGTCCCCCATGTCGTCTGATCTCCGCTGGCCGTCGGAGGCGACCGTTCCGGCGGCGCCCGCGCACTCCGGCGTCGTCTGCCGTCGAGTCACCTCTGCCGCCGATCGCGCCGAGCATCACGGCATCCGGCGGCAGGTATTCGTCGACGAGCAGGCGATCTTCGCCGACTCGGATCTGGACGCTCATGACCAGGACGGCTCGGCGCTGGCGATCAACGGCTACTGCGACGGGATCGCCGCCGGCACGGTGCGGCTGTTCGTGCTCGACGAGGCGAGTCGACTCTGGCAGGGCGATCGGCTGGCCGTGCTCGACGCCTACCGGCTGCGCGGCCTCGGCGGCCCGCTGGTCAACGCCGCCGTCGCCACTGCCGCCGTCGTGGGCGGGTCGGTGATGAGCGCCCACATCCAGCCCGCGAACGTCCGGTTCTTCCAGCGCCTCGGCTGGCAGCTCCAGGGCGGTCGGGAGATCTACGCGGGACTGGTCCACCAGCCGATGGCGATCGTGCTTCCGGACCCGGTCGAGGCGAGCGCGACCCTGACCCGGCTGGCGGCCGGGATCAACGTGCGAGACCTGTGACCGAGCTCGTCGTGAGGTCGATAACCGTGGCCTCGACCGTTCCGTCGCGCATGGAGAGCATCCCGGTCTCGTCGATCTCGCCGACCACCGCCGCCTCTAGCCCACGCGCGTGAAACGGCGCCAGGCAGTCGGCCACGCGATCCGCAGACGCGCA
>DATFRX010000443.1:0-4176 GCA_035262905.1 Nocardioidaceae bacterium | reverse complement strand
TCGCCGAGGACGTGCCGCAGGACGTGGCGATTGCGATCCAGGAGCGCAGCGAGGACTATCCGGCGGTCCAGGCCACCCAGCAGTCGGTTCGGGCCTACCCGCAGCCGTTCGGAGTCAACGCCGCCCATCTGCTCGGCTACCTGACACCGATCACCGCCAACGAGTACGACCGCGCGCTGGCCGACGACGACGCCACGCTGAACGCCGGGTCACTGGTCGGCCGGGCCGGACTCGAGCGGTCCTACGACCGTTACCTGCGCGGCGTGCCCGGCCAGCGCGGCGTCGAGGTGGACTCGCTGGGGCGCACGATCGGCGCCGGCCCGGTGACGCCGCCGCGGCCCGGCGACACCCTCGTGACCAGCATCGACGCGCGGGTGCAGGCGATCGCGGAGCGTCAGCTGGCCAACGCGATCCACGTCGCCCGGCGTACCACGGACCCGGTCACCGGCCGCAACTACGAGGCGACGTCGGGGGCGGTCGTCGTCCTCGATCCCAAGAACGGCCAGGTCATCGCCACGGCGAGCTATCCGACCTACGACCCGAGTGTCTGGGTCGGCGGGATCAGCGCCGGCCAGCTGTCCCGGTTGTACGACAAGGACACCGGCGAGCCGCTGCTGTCGCGGCCGACCCAGGCGCAGCTGGCACCGGGCTCGACCTGGAAGCCGTTCACCGCGGCCGGCGCTCTGGAGCACGGCTACCACCGCAACGACCGGCTGAACTGCTCGAGCTCGCTGCTCGTCGGCGACCGGGTGTTCCAGAACTACGAGTCGGCGTCCTACGGTCCGATCACGTTCGCCCAGGCGCTGCAGCTGTCCTGCGACACGTTCTTCTACCGGATCGGCTACGACAAGTGGCTCGACAACGGCGGCGACTCGGGCAACGTCAAGGCCCGTGACGTCCTGGTCGGCAACGCCAAGAATTTCGGCTTCGGGCGGCCCACCG
The DNA here is from genome assembly GCA_035262905.1 of Nocardioidaceae bacterium. GTDB lineage: Bacteria > Actinomycetota > Actinomycetes > Propionibacteriales > Nocardioidaceae > DATFRX01. Next base: position 3,234 of record DATFRX010000443.1, on the reverse strand, counting down.
GCATCGATCTGCCGGGCGAGGCGAGTGGCCGGATCGCCGACCGGCGTTGGAAGCGGGCCTACTGGGAGGACAACAAGGACTACTACTGCAAGCTCGGCAAGGAGAACGGCTACGACTACGAGCACGTGTTCGCGCGGGAGTTCTGTGTCGACGGCTGGCGCTACCGGGCCGGCGACGCGGTCAACTTCGCGATCGGCCAGGGCGACACGATCGTCACGCCGATGCAGCTCGCGGTGGCGTACGGCGCGCTGGCCAACGGCGGCACCCTGTGGCATCCAACGCTCGGCAAGGCCGTCGTCTCGCCCAGCGGCGACCTGATCCGGCGGATCAAGCCGCAGCGGGCCGGCCGGGTCCCGGTCTCGAAGGCCAACCTGCACTACATCGACCACGCCCTCGAGGGGACTCCCAAGGTCGGGACGATGGCCTGGAAGATGATCGGCTTCCCGCTCGACCAGGTGCACATCCGGGCCAAGACGGGCACCGCCGAGGTCTACGGCAAGCAGACGACGTCCTGGCTCGCGACCTACGACAAGGACTTCGTCGTCGTGATGATGATCGAGCAGGGCGGCACCGGCTCCGGTACGTCGGGCGACGCCGTACGCCACATCTGGGAGGCGCTCTACGGCATCAAGGGCAGCAAGGTCGAGACCGATCGCGCCGCCATCCCCGGGGTCAAGCCGCCCGATGATCTGCCGCGGTTCGAGCCCGACGGCGAGATCGAGCCGCCGAAGTCGACGACGAGGACCGGCCGATGACCGCCGTACTGCCATCGCGTCCCAAGGTCACCACGACGACCCGTACCCCACCGCTGTGGCGGCGGCTGGACTGGCTGCTGATCGGCGGCGTCGCGGTGCTATGCGGGATCGGCTGCCTGCTGGTGTGGTCCGCGACGATCAACCAGACCGAGCTCACCGGTGGTGACGACACCGCCTACCTCACCAAGCAGGCCACCAACGTCGTCGTGGGCGCGGCACTCGCGGCCCTGGTGGCGGCGACAGATCATCGGTGGCTGCGGATCTGGGCGCCGGCCGTCTACGTCGCGTCGATCGCCGGTCTGCTGCTGATCTTCGTGCCGGGCATCGGCACGACGATCAACGGCTCCCGATCGTGGCTGACCGTCGGTGGACTGACCCTGCAGCCGGCCGAGTTCGCCAAGCTCGGCGTCGTCATCGGGATGGCCCTGGTGCTCGCCGAACGGGCTGAGGGACAGATGCGGACCCGAGCGTCCGGCACCGACCTGGTCCCGGCCCTGGCGATCGCGGCCCTGCCGGCGCTGCTGATCCTCGGGCAGCCCGACCTCGGCACGCTGATCGTCCTGGTCGCGATCGTCTTCGGGATCATCGCGCTGGCCGGCGCCGGCAAGCGTTGGCTGATCGGTCTGGTCGCCGTCGGCGTCGCTGCGGTCGCCGGTGCGATCGCGGTCGGACTGCTCGCGCAGTATCAGCTCGACCGGTTCCGGGCGTTCACCGACCCGTCGCTCGACCCGAAGGGCGCGGGCTACAACACGATCCAGTCGCGGGTGGCGGTCGGCAACGGCGGGTTGTTCGGCCAGGGACTGTTCGACGGGTCGCAGACCCAGGCCGGCTTCGTGCCCGAGCAGCACACCGACTTCGTCTACACCGTGGCGGGGGAGGAGCTCGGGCTGGTCGGCGCCGGTCTGATCATCGTCTTGTTCACCATCGTGGTCTGGCGGGCGCTGCGGATCGCGCGTCGGGCCGACGACCTGTTCGGCCGGCTGGTCGCGGTGGGAGTGGCGTGCTGGTTCGGCTTCCAGGCGTTCCAGAACATCGGCATGTGTCTTGGCATCATGCCGGTCACCGGCGTACCCCTGCCGTTCGTGTCGTACGGCGGCACGTCGATGTTCGCGTCGCTGATGGCGGTCGGCCTGCTGATCAACGTGCACCTGCGTACCGACCACCGCCACGGCCTCGGCGTCATCGTCCGGTCGCACCTGACCCGCTCGCGCCGCTGACCAGCCACTGGGGGTAGCCATATCGCGAAACACGCCGGCGTGTTTCGCAATATGGCTACCGCCACGGACCCGCCACGGGCGCCGAGCGGTCAATGGGGTCCTTCGACTCATGCCGCCGTGCGCTCGACAGGAGCACGATGACGGCGAAGGAGGCCGAGATGGATCCGAAGGCATTGCATCGATGGACCGTCGAGCGGTGGGCCGAGCTGGTGGCCGCGGTCGACGAGGACCAGTGGGACCTGCCGACGCCGTGCGCCGACTGGACGGTTCGCGAGCTGGTGAACCACGTCGTCGGCGAGGAGCTGTGGACGGTGCCGCTCGTCGGCGGTGCGACCATCGAGGAGGTCGGCAACCGCTTCGACGGGGACCTGCTCGAGGCTGACCCGACCGGGGTGGCGCTCTCGGCTGCCGCAGCTGCCGCGGACGCGGCCGACAAGGCCGACGACGAGATTCAGGTGCATCTGTCCTTCGGCGAGACCGATCTCGGCGAGTACCTCTATCAGCTCGCCGCCGATCACCTGATCCACGGTTGGGACCTCGCAGTGGCGACCGGCGGCTTGAGGGAGCTGGACCCACAGGCGGTCGATGCGGTCGCGTCGTGGTTCCGCGAACGCGAGGAGCTCTATCGCGAGGGTGGGGCGATCGGGCCGCGCCAGGCGCTGACCGGCAACCCGGCGGCCGACCTGCTCGGCGCTTTCGGCCGTGCCGTCGACTGGGGCCCGAACCATGCCGCGCTGGCCCGCTTCTCCGCCGCCTTCGGAGCCGGTGACGTCGACGCGATCATGGCCCTGATGACCGACGACTGCGTGTTCGAGTCGACCGGTCCGGCGCCGGACGGCAATCGCATCGAGGGTCAGGCGGACGTCCGCAAGGTGTGGGAGGACCTGTTCGGCGGGTCCGGCGACGCCCAGTTCGACGAGGAGGAGTCGTTCGTCTACGGCGACCGGGCGGTGCTGCGATGGCGCTACGCCTGGACCAACGGTGACGGGTCGCCGGGCCATGTACGCGGCGTCGACGTGCTCCGGCTGCGTGACGGCAAGGTCGCCGAGAAGCTGTCGTACGTGAAGGGCTGACCGGCAGACCGCCTACCCCAGTCCCGGTCGCGGGGCGGTCGGTTAGGCTGGAATGTCTGTCACAGCCCCGATTCCCTGCGAGTGAGGCCATGCCCGTCGAGTCCGTGTTCGACCGACTCGAGCCGCTGCTGCCGACCGTCCAGAAGCCCATCCAGTACGTCGGCGGCGAGCTCAACTCGACCCCGAAGG
>DATFRX010000442.1:0-5405 GCA_035262905.1 Nocardioidaceae bacterium | reverse complement strand
CCCGGAATCCGCCGCCGCCGAGCACGGTCAGGCGAAGCCCAGTCATGCAGCCTCCCCTGGGCCGGTTTTGCGCACTTGTTGTGGGTCGTCGGCGCGCCGGAGCCACAACAAGTGCGCAAAACCGCCGCCCCCCGTCATGCGCGGACGATCCGAGTGCCGATGTCGGCGAAGACGGCCACGGTGGGGTCGTCTGCAGGGGCCCGGCAGACCAGGATGTCGACGTCCTGTGGTCCGCACACCCGGGCCAGCCCGCTGCCGGGAAACTTGCTGGGATCGGCGAGCAGCACGACCTCGTCGACCGCACGCAGCATCGCCTGTTTGAGCGGCACCTCGACCGTCGTCGTGTCGAGCACCGTGCCGTCGGGCCGGACGCCGCTGGTGCCGAGAAACAGGCGCTGCGCGTGAATCTGGCGCAGCGCCTGTTCGGTGAGGAACCCGACCAGCGATCGGTAGTTGCGTCGCACCGCACCGCCGAGCAGGATCAGCTCCACCGCGTCGTCGTTGGCCAGCTCGTCGTAGACCGCCAGGCTCGACGTCACGACGGTGACCGAGCGGCCGTGCAGCCGGGCGGCGAGGCCGTGGACGGTGGTGCCGATGTCGAGCAGCACGACGTCGCCCTCGTGGACCAGCTCCGCCGCGGCGGCGGCGATGGCGTCCTTGTCGGCGTGATCGCGCGACGCTACCTGCGCGTACGACGGCTCGCTGGCCGTGCCGAGTGCCGCGCCTCCGCGGACCCGCTTGATCAGACCCGACCGCTGCATCCGGTTCAGGTCGCGGCGTACCGTCGCCTCGCTGACGTTGAGCAATTCGGCCAGCGCCCGGACCTCGATCGGGCCATCGGAACGGACCGCGTCCAGGATCCGGTCGTAGCGACGCTGAGCCAGCACGTCGCAGACAGTATCAGTCAGTTTCGGACAAAGCCATGCCCGCAACTGTCAGCGAGTCCGAGTAGGGTTGCGCCTACGCTCCGGCAATGACCGGATCGACCCGCACTTCTTCAGTCGATTCCGATCAACTCTTGCCAGAAGTGAGCGGCATGGAACAGACTCCTCCCAGGAGGTGACCGGTGACCGAGTCCGCCCATGACGGCACCGTCGCCGCGACGCGGGAGGATTTCGACGTCTTCCTGTGCGGCACGGTGTTCCTCGACATCGTGTTCACCGGCATGCTCAACGCGCCCAGCGGCGGCCACGAGATCTGGACCGACGGCATGGGGTCCAGCCCCGGCGGTGCGGCGAACCTCGCGGTGGCCTGCTCCCGGCTCGGCATGCGTACCGCCCTCGCGGCTGCCTTCGGCGGCGATGTCTACGGCGACTTCTGCTGGTCGCTGCTCGAGGACACCGAGGGCATCGACCTGTCCCACTCCCGCCGGTTCGAGGGCTGGCACTCCCCCGTGACCGTGTCGCTGGCCTTCGACGACGACCGCGCCATGGTGACCCACGCGCATCCGGCGCCGGTGCCGCTGAACGAGCTCGCCTCCAACCCGCCGATCACCCGGGTGTGCTGCATGGAAATCGGTGCCGAGCGCCCGACCTGGCTGGACGATGCGATCGCCGGCGGCAGTCTCGTGTTCGGGGACAGCGGCTGGGACCCGTCCGAGACCTGGGACGTCGGCCGACTGCGGGAACAGCTGCGGGGCGTCCACGCGTTCGTGCCGAACGCCATCGAGGCGATGTCCTACACCCGCACCGACACGCCTGGGGAGGCGCTCGAGGCGATGCGCGACTGGATCCCGCTCGCCGTCGTCACGACCGGGAGCGGGGGTGCGTTCGCGGCCGACGCCACCACCGGCGAGACGGCGTGGGCGCCCGGCGTACCCGTCGACGCGCTCGACCCGACCGGCGCCGGCGACGTGTTCCTCGCCGGCCTGATCCACGGCACGCTCAAGGACTGGCCGCTCCAGCAGCGGCTCCGGTTCGCGAACCTGTGCGCAGCCCTGTCGGTGCGTGACTTCGGCGGCGCGCTGGCCGCGCCCGGATGGGGCGAGGTCGCCAAGTGGTGGAACGATGCTCGTACGAGTCCCCGCATGGCCCGCGACTACGCGTTCCTCGACGACGTGATTCCGACCGAGAGCCCACGTGCAGTGTCACGGGCATCGGCCACCATCGGGCTCCGGCCGTTGCTGCCACAGCCGCCCGAGCCCTCCGCAGAAAGGAAACCTTGATGATCCAGTGGCGCTCCAGAATCAGCTGGCGGCGGCGTCGCGCGATGATCGCCTCGGCCGCAGCGCTCGGTGTCACCGCGCTGACACTGGCCGCGTGCGCGCCCGGCGACGACAACGGCGGCGGCACCGAGGCCGCTCCGTCCGACATCGAGACCAACGTGGCCGACATGGGCGACATCACGCTGACCGTGTGGGACCAGCAGGTGCGCGGCGGCCAGGCGGAGTCGATCGAGAAGCTCAACCAGGCCTTCATGGACGCCTACCCGAACATCACCATCGACCGGGTGTCCCGCTCGTTCGCCGACCTGCGGCGCGCGCTGCGGCTGGCGATCACCGGTGACCAGGCGCCGGACGTCGTCCAGGCCAACAACACCCGCTCCGACATGGGCGCGTTCGTCAAGGCCGGTCTGCTCCGTTCGCTGGACGGCTACGCCGACGTCTACGGCTGGAACGACCGCTTCCCGGAGTCGATCCGGTCGACCGCGTCCTACTCCGAGGACGGCTCGGTCTTCGGCGAGGGCAATCTCTACGGTCTGCCGCAGGCCGGCGAGCTGATCGGCGTCTGGTACAACAAGGCCAAGCTCCAGCAGCTCGGCATCCAGCCGCCGCAGACCCTCGCTGACTTCGAAGCGGCGCTGCAGAAGGCCAAGGACGCCGGCGAGACCCCGATCCAGTTCGGCAACCTAGACCAGTGGCCGGGCATCCATACGTTCGGCTTCCTCCAGAACCAGTTCGTCCCCCAGGACGAGATCCGCGACCTGGGGTACGGCCGCGAGGGCGGCGACTGGACCGACGAGGCCAACACCAAGGCCGCCGACACCCTGAAGTCCTGGGTGGACAAGGGCTACTTCACCGACGGCTTCAACGGTCTCGGCTACGACCCGGCCTGGCAGGACTTCGCCAAGGGCGACGGTGTCTTCCTGGTCAGCGGCACCTGGCTGCTGGCCGACCTGCGCGACGCCATGGGTGACAACCTCGGCTTCATGCTGCCGCCCACCGGTGACACGGGCAATCTGACCGTCACCGGCGCCACCGGCCTGCCGTTCGCGATCACCGAGAAAAGCGAGCATGCCGACGCGGCAGCGGCGTACATCAACTTCATCACCAACGCCGACGCGATGAAGACGCTGTCCGAGGCCGGCGAGTTGCCGGTGGTGGACGCGGACCAGCAGCAGGTCTCGGGTACCCAGTCCCAGGTCTTCGACGCCTGGGACACCGCGACCAGCGACAACGCGCTGGTGCCCTACCTCGACTGGGGTACGCCGAACGCCTACGACCTGATCACGGTCGGCGTGCAGTCGTTCATGGGCGGTGACAAGTCCACCGACGACTTCCTCGGCACGCTCCAGGACGACTACAGCCAGTTCGTGTCGGAGAACTCCGGTGGCTAGCGACGTCGGCTCTCCTCGGCAGCGAGCGTGACCGAGCTGACCGAGGCGACTCCGGTCGCCCGCAACGAGGCGTCCCGGGCGCGCCCCTCTCGACAGGGGCCGCCCGGGGAGCCGCGCCGCGTCGCGTACCTCTACATCCTGCCGGCGTTCGTCTTCTTCGGCGGGTTCATGGCGTGGCCGCTGATCCACGGCATCTGGCTGACCTTCTACGAGTGGGACGGCCTGACCGTCGGCACCTGGGTCGGCCTCGACAACTACCACGCCGTCCTGACCGATCCCGAGCTGCGCCAGCCGTTCCTGCACTCGCTGATCCTGATCATCTTCTTCAGCGCGATCCCGATCGTGCTCGGCCTGGCGCTGGCCGGCCTGATGATGCGGGCCCGGCTGCGTGGCATGCCGTTCTTCCGGACCGTGCTGTTCCTGCCGCAGGTGATCGCGATGGTCGTGGTCGCGATCGCGTGGGGCCACATCTACCAACCGGACGGGCCGCTCAACGACGCGCTCCGCTCGCTCGGGCTGGACAACCTGACCCGGGCCTGGCTCGGCGACCCGAGCTGGGCCCTGGTGTCGGTCGGCATCGTCGGCAGCTGGGTCGGCACCGGCCTGTGTCTGGTGCTCTTCCTCGCCGGCCTGTCCAAGGTGCCCAGCGAGCTCTACGAGTCGGCCCGGCTCGACGGGGCCGGGCCGGTCCGCGAGTTCCTCAACGTCGGGCTGCCGGCGCTGCGGGGTGAGCTCGCGGTCGCGATGACGCTGACCATGATCGCGGCGCTGCGCACCTTCGACCTCGTGTACATCATGACGCCGAACGGCGGGCCCGACCGGTCGACAGCGGTGCCGTCGTACGAGGTCTACAAGCGCGCCTTCATCGACGGCGAGGTCGGGACCGCTGTCACGGTGGCGATCGTGCTGACCGCGATCATCCTGGTCGTAACGATCGGCATCAACCGCTTCGCCGAGCGAGGGGCGGACTTCGAGTCATGAGGGCGTCCCGGACCGAGCATGTGCTCAGCTACGCGATCCTGGCGATCGCCGCTGCGTTCGCGCTCTATCCACTCATCCTGATCATCATGACCGCGCTGCGGCCGGACGCCGTCGGCGCCGAGAGCGGCATCGCCTTCGGCAACTTCGCCGACGCCTGGGACGAGGGCAACTTCGGCCGCTCCCTGCAGAACAGCGTCGTCGTCGCGGTCGCCGTCGTGGTGATCAGCGCGACCGTGTCGTCGCTGGCCGGCTACGCCTTCGGCACCATGCGGTTCCGCGGCTCGAGCGTGCTGTTCTACCTGCTGCTGCTCGGGATGATGGTGCCGAGCGAGGCGATCGTCATCCCGCTCTACTTCGACCTCGACTCGATCGGGCTCACCAACACGTACGCGGCGCTGATCCTGCCGCAGGTCGCGCAGTCGCTGGCCTTCGGCACGTTCTGGATGCGGGCGTACTTTCGCAGCGCCTCTCGCGAGATCGTCGAGGCGGCCCGGATGGACGGCGCCGGACACCTGAGGGTGTTCTGGTCGATCCTGCTGCCGATGGGCCGGCCGGCGCTGATGACCATGGTCCTGCTGGTCTTCATGTGGACCTGGAACGAGTTCCTGCTGCCGCTGGTCATGCTGCCCAACGCGGAGAACCTGCGGACCGCGCCGTTGGGACTGTCCAACTTCCAGGGACAACACACGTCAGGCACCGCGCTGCTGGCCGCCGGAGCGGTGCTCGTCGCATTGCCGGTGGTGATCGTCTATCTGATCACGCAACGGCACTTCATCAGAGGAATGATCGAAGGAGCGGTCAAGGGATAAAACACCATAGGGAGGACTATGTCGAACCGAACACTCGGCTCTGGGCGTGGCAGATCGACC
>DATFRX010000441.1:0-5274 GCA_035262905.1 Nocardioidaceae bacterium | reverse complement strand
GCGCCAGACCGAGGGCAAGGTGACCCACTTCGTGGCGGGCGTCGGCACCGGCGGCACGATCAGCGGGGTCGGGCGCCACCTCAAGGAGCAGAACGCCCAGATCCAGGTGATCGGCGCCGACCCGGCCGGATCCGTGTACTCCGGCGGCAGCGGGCGGCCGTACCTCGTCGAGGGCGTTGGCGAGGACTTCTGGCCGGAGACCTACGACCGTGGCGTCGCCGACCGGATCATCGCGATCTCGGACAAGGACTCGTTCGACGTGACCCGCCGGCTGGCCCGCGAGGAGGCGATGCTGGTCGGCGGCTCCGGCGGGATGGCCGCGGCGGCGGCGGTCCGGCTGGCCGCGGATCTGGCCGATCCGGAAGCGGTCATCGTCGTCCTACTGCCCGACGGCGGCCGGGGCTACCTCACCAAGGTCTTCAACGACGACTGGCTCGCCCACTTCGGCTTCCTCCCGGGAGTGGCCAAGGGCACCGTCGGCGAGGTGCTGCGCGGCAAGAGCGGCGAGCTGCCCGATCTCGTCCACACCCATCCCAACGAGACGATCGCCGAGGCGGTCGCGATCCTGCGGGAGTACGCCGTGTCGCAGATGCCCGTCGTGCGCGCCGAGCCGCCGGTCATGGCCGCCGAGGTCGCCGGTGCTGTCGTCGAGCGCGATCTGCTCGAGGCGCTCTACTCGGGCAAGGCGCGACTCGCCGACCGGGTCGAGCAGCACATGTCGCCGGCTCTGCCCACGATCGGGTCCGGCGAGCCGGTCTCGGCCGCGATCTCCGCGCTCCAGTCGGCCGACGCGCTGCTCGTACAGGAGGACGGCAAGCCGGTCGGCGTCGTCACCCGGCAGGACCTGCTCGGGAGCCTGGCCGCCGGCTGACCCGTGACGCTTTTGCGCACTTGTCGTTGGTGTCAGTCCGGCCGCACCAACATCTGGTGCGCAAAACCGCAGCGGAGAGCGTGCCTCAGGTGAACTGCGCCCGCTCGTTGACCTTGGGACCGTCGTCGGACCAGGGCGTGACCGGACGCGGCAGCGGCTTACCGTCGACGACCAGGTCGACCCGCTCGTTGTAGAACGACAGCAAGTCCCGGATCTTGGGGATCTCCGGGATCGGGTGCGGGTAGCTCCACACCAGATCCGGCTCGGCCGTGTCGCCGACGCGGGCGGACCAGTAACGGGCCTCGCCCTTGTACGGGCAGGTCGAGACGGCGTTGCTGCCCGTGAGGAACTCGATCCGGAAGTCCTCGTACGGCAGGTAGTAGCGCACCGGCAGCAGCGTCTCGAGCAGCAGCAGCGGCCGGACGCTGTCGGCGATCAGCTCGCCCGCGACGTAGACCTGGACGTGCCGCGAGCTGTGCAGCGTGTCCACCCGCTTGTACGGATCGCGGGCATGCATGACGACCCGCTCGTCCTCCTCGTACCACTCGAGCTGCCGCCACGAGAACGTCACGTGGTCGGCCAGTGCCGCCATCGGTCCGGTCGGGTCCTCGTGGGCCCAGGCCGCTCCGATCGCACGGGTGTTGCCGACCTCGACGGTCCACCGGCGACGGCCCTCTGAGTCGATGATCTCGTCGACCAACACATCGGGTGTGATGTCGGCCTTGGGGAGGTAGTAGGTCGGCAGTCCGCCCGGCCCGTACTGCACCAGTAGCTGTGCACTGTCGCTGTCGGCGACGAGCCGGTTGGCCAGGCGGACCCGGATCCGACGAGGCGTCGGCTCGACGAACGGATCGGGGAGCTTCATAGTGGCGACGGTAGCTCAACCGAGATCGATCAGGACGATTCCGGCGAAGACGATCGCCGTCGCAACGATCCGGACCCGGCCGAACCGCTCATGGAAGAACAGCGTGCCGATCAGGGCGCCGACGATGATGCTGGACTCGCGGAGCGCGGCGATCGGCGCGAGCGCACCCTGGGTCTGCGCCCAGAGCACGAGTCCGTACGCCGTCACACTCAGCACGCCGCCGAGCAGCCCGAGGCCGAGCCGGTGCCGAAGCTGCCCGAACAGCGCGGGGCCGCGTCGGGCATAGGCGTACGCCGGGATCAGCAGGCTCTGCAGCAGGATCAGCCAGCCGGTGTACCCCGCCGCCGTTCCGGACGCCCGGACTCCGAGACCGTCCACTGTCGTGTACGTCGCGATGGTGAGTCCGGTCGCGAGCGCGGCGAGTACGGCTGGCAGGTCGGACCGATCGGGACGGCCGCCGGCGAAGACCAGACTGCCGAGGCCGATCGAGACGATCACGATGCCGACCAGCTCGCCCGTGGATGGCACCTCGCTTGCGAAGACCGCCGCGAAGGCCGTGACGATCAGCGGCGACGTGCCACGGGCGAGCGGATAGACCTGGTTGAAGTCGCCGAGCTGGTACGACTTCATCAGCAGCAGGCTGTACGCGATGTGGATGACGACCGACGCGATCAGGTAGAGCCAGCTCTCGGCGCGTGGCAATGGCGAGATCGCGACGACGACGGCTGCGACCACGCCGCCACCCACGCCGAGCAGGGTGAAGGCGACGAGCTTGTCGGTGATGTCGTGGGCGATCGCGTTCCAGCTCGCGTGGGCGACAGCCGCGATCAGCACGACGAGGGTCACCGACAGGGGCAGTCCGCCGGCGGTGGACTCGAGACTCACCTGAGGCTCCTTGCGGCTCGGGCCCCGCGTGGGGGCATGCCAGTGGAGCCCTCCGGGCTTTTGTCCCTTCAGGTGTGGGCCGGGCGAACCCGGGTCCTGGCGCCGCTCGGTCCAGACTCGGCGGTCCTGGTTGTCAGGAGCAGATCATCAGTGGATGGCGGACCGCCGACGGAACCCTAGGCGCAACCACGTGCTGTCTCGACCCTAGCGACCCCGAGCACGACCGAGCCGGCGGCCCGAGGGAACCGCCGGCTCGATCGGCCCGACCTACCCGAGCGTGACGTTCTCGGGGAGCTGGTCGGCGTCCACCGCGAACACCGCGACGTAGTAGACCGGCGCGATGCAGCGGACGTTCTCGCCGCCGACCGTGCCGGCGCTGACCTTGGACGGCGTGACGATCAGCTCGGCACCGGTGGCGGCGCAGCCGGTGAGTACGAAGCCGAACGCGCGCTGATCCGCACTCAGCGCGGCCGCGGCGTCTCGTACCTCGGCCTGACCGGACGGCAGCGCGGCGGCGAACTGTTCGAGGTCCTGCTTATCGGTCACCTCGCGGGCCGGTGGCGGCTGATAGTTCGGCGTGGTGTCCAACTGCTGGAAGACGAGCGGCTGGCCCGGCCCGGCCGACGCGTCGGCGCCGGCGCTGTCGGTGCCGACGAGGGTGAAGTCCCTGGGCAACGCGGTCCGGTTCACCTGGAAGATCGCAACCTGAGTCTGCGCGGCGAGACACTGGCCGGTCTTCTCGCCGTCGAAGGCGGCGTAGACCTTGGTGCCGTCCACCATCAGCTTCGCGTCGTGGACCTTGGCGCAGCTCGGTCCGTAGGTGAAGGCCAGCAGCGGCTGACTGCCGGTCGGGTAGCCGGCCTGGCCGGCGAGCGCGTTCTGCACCTTGCTGTAGAGCGCGGGCTCGGCGGAGAACCAGCCGGGATAGGCCTGGACTGCGGTGGGTCCGTCCAGCATGGTGGGCGGTGCGACGATGCCGCTCGTGCTGTCGGCCAGCAGGACCAACTCAGCGTGGATGGGCTGCCCGGCCAGATCCTCGGCCTGGTGGTCGCCCCCGCCGTCGCCGCCGACCCCCGAGCCGTCGGCGGGCGATGCCGGTGCATTGGCGCTGTCAGTGCCGCAGCCGGCGACGGCGAGGACTGCTGCGGTGATCAATAGCGTCATCGATCGCATGGGGGTATGACCCTTCGGTGGGCGGATCGGTTCCTTGTCGCCGGTACCGATTGCGTACTCCTCGCTGCGTGGGGATGCGGGCGACATGTCAGACTTGCCGCGGAAGTGACTGGTGATGCGGAACTGAAGTTCTGCTGTGAGTTTGCCGCCGGCGCCGCGTATCCGGCCGCATGTTCTTGGCGCGTCGGACGGGTCTCGGGCATCCTCGAAGGAACCTGCTGGACGGATAAAGAGACAGAGGAGTGTCCTCGCGTGACGACATCGCCGCTGCTTCGGCGATCATCGGACTCGTCCGCCGCACGGCCACCGAGGTCGTGGAGCGTACGACCCGGCTTGATCGGCGTGGCTGCCGTCTGTGCGCTGCTGGTCTGGGTGACCCAGCGCATCTTCGTGCAGTCGCCACGCGGCCAGCAGTGGGACGAGGGCTGGCGGGTCGACGTCCAGGAGGCGGCCGGTCGAGTCTGGGACACGCGGGCGCACGAGTTCAGCGTGGTCTCGCTCCAACTGGGTTTGTTCTTCTGCCTGGTCCTGGCCCTCGTCGCCCTGGCGCGGCGCCGGATCGATCTCCTCGTCCGCGGCGCGGTCCTGGTCGCCGGTGCCAATGCCACCACCCAACTCCTCAAGCGGGTCGTCATCGATCGTCCTGACTACGTCGCCCAGTACGGACCGAGCGTCGGCTACGGCCCGAACGCCCTTCCGAGCGGCCACGTGACGCTCGTGACGTCGGTCGTGATCGCGGCGGTGATCGTACTCCCGCGGGCCGTCGGTCCCCTGGTCGCGCTGGTCGGTGGCGTCTGGGTCGCGCTCGTCGCCTCCGCCACTGTGATCACCGGCTGGCACCGTCCCAGCGACATCGTGGCGGCGCTGCTCATCTGCACCGGCTGGACGGCGCTGGTCTATTCGGTGCGTACGACGACACGATGGCCCCGTGGCGCAGTACCGTCCCGGGCGTGACCGTCCGGCGCCTGGCCGATCGGCCGGGGCCGGGAGTTCGACGTGGAACGACGTCGAGCGGATCGGACTGAGTCTGCCTGACACGAGCCTCGGTGCAGCTCACGAAGGATCGCCGGCGCTCCTTGTCCGTACCCAGCAGTTCGCGCGGCTCCGGTGGGATGACGTCGGTGGCGAGATTCTTCAGTTCTGGGTGCCAGACCCCGACCTGGTGGCCGCCTACGCCCAGGACGATCCGACGACCTATCACGGTGCGCCCGGCTACTCGAAGAAGGTCGTGATGGCGTCACTGCCGCGGATGGATCCCCAGACCCTCCGTGAGGTGCTTGTCGAGTCGTGGGCCTGCCGGGCACCCGTGACGCTGCGCCGGAAGCATCCGGATCTGCGCTGACGGGCGGCCGATCGACACGCTGCGGGGGGCCTGTTTTGTACTGTCGGCGCTGCCACTATCTTGTTGATGTGGACGCCAGAGATGGCCTCCCGTCCAGCCTTGGGCCCCGCCAGAGTGCGGGGCCTTCGTGCGTCTAGG
>DATFRX010000440.1:0-4102 GCA_035262905.1 Nocardioidaceae bacterium | reverse complement strand
ACTTCGGTGACGACGTCGGACTCGAGCTCGGCCTCGCAGGTACGCCGCAGTCGCGCGATCGATTCCTCGAGGCCGTTCTGTACATCGGGATCGAGCCGCTCCAGCGCCTGGCCCGGCAGCTCGGGCGGCACGACCACGTCGGTCTGGTCGACGCCGTCGTAGCGCCGGCCAGCATCGATGACCGCGGGCAGGCCACGGTCTCTGACGTCGTCGCACACGACGCTGACGGTCTCGACGAGGCCGGCGACGTCGGCGTCGGCCCGCGGCACGAGGGTCCCGATCGCGAGTCCGTCGTGGCCGGCGTCCCGAAGGTCAAGGCGGCGAATCACCCGCACAGTCTACGAACCGGGCAGCCGGCCGGGCCGCAACGTCCGCCTGGGGGACAGCCGCTCCAAGTACCGTCGGAACCGTGGCGACAACGACGCTGCCGATCTTCCCGCTGGACACCGTGCTGTTCCCCGGGATGCGGCTGACCGTCCATGTGATCGAGCCCCGGCTTCGGGAGATGGTCCGTCAGCTGGCCGAGACCCCCGGCCCGTCGGATCGGCAGCTCGGCGTCGTGGCGATCCGCGAGGGCTATCAGATCGGCCGCCGCTACGGCCGCCAGTCCGCGCATCGGGTCGGCTGCGAGGCGCTCATGACCGAGGCGAAGAACCGGCCCGATGACGGCAGCTGGGACATCACGCTGATGGGCCGGCGCCGGATGCGGGTCGAGGAGCTCGTCTCGAAGAGCCGTACCAATGCCGTCGCCACCGTGACCTATCCGCCCGACATCGAGGGACCGGCCGGGCCGGAGAGCGTCACGGTCGCGCTCGAGGCGTTCGAGGCATACCGCAACGCCGTCGCCGAGCACGGTGGTTCGCCGGTGGCGATCGACGAGCTGCCGACCGAGCCGATCGCGCTGTCCTACGCCCTGGCGACCGCGACGACCCTGCCGCTGCGCGAGCGCCAGGTGCTGCTCGAGGCACCCCACGCCGCCGCCCGGCTGCAGCGCCTCACGCTGATGCTCCGGGTCGAGCTGGCGGCGATCCAGGCGGTGGCGAGCCTGCCCGCCACGCGCCTGGCCCGCACCGGCTGGTCGCCGAACTGACCGGCTCGGTTGCGACTCCACGTAGGCGTGCGGCCGGTGTGACCTAGTCGAACACCAGCCGCATCGTGAGCCGCTGCCCGCCGTCGACCTGGGTCAGCGTCGCGCCGAGCGCCTGCATCGGCTTGATCGTGTCGAGGTCGTCGGAGTTCGCGTCGTCCTGGGCCATCGCGTCCGACAGCCGATCGAAGTCGAGGTAGAACGCGACACTGGCCGCCGACGCGTCGGGCACCGCAGTGTCGAAGCCGTCGGCGGACGCGAGATCACCCCCGTCAGCCAGCATCTGGGCATAGTCATCGTTGCTCGCGACGACCAGCCCGTTGTCGCTGTCCTCGGTGGTCAGCGCCGGCCTGCCCTTGGCGGTGAGCGCTCCGTTGACCCGGTCGACTACCTCGTGGATGGCCGCCTGGTCGGTGGTCAGGCGCGCCCCGAAGTAGAGCTTGCTCGGATCCTCGGCGGCCAGATTCTCTGCGGTCATCCCAGTACTGTCCATCGCGACCGTGACGTTGTCGCCAAGGATCGTCTGCAAGTCGTCCGGCAGCCTGAGACCGGTTTCTTGCCGTACGTCGTCGAGCATCTGCGGATAGGCGCTCGGGCCGCCGAAGCTCTCGACGAGCCCCTGCAGGTTCGGCCAGTACTCGTCGACCAGGCCGCCGCCGCCGGACGCGGACAGCGCCACCAGCGTGCTGTCGGGCAGCTCACCGATCGGGTTGGCGATGTCGGACCCGATGTCGGCGTCGGTCGTGGCCTGCATGACGTACTCGATGTTGTCCGAGCCGGCCCGGATGGCGCCGAAGGCGGTGTGGATCTGCTTGGCGGCTCCCTCGCTGCTGCCGAGCCCCGCCACCGACCCGCCCTGGTCGTTCAGTCCGTCGACGTCGAACCAGAACGACGCGATGCCCTCGCCGTCCAATGCATCCATGTCGGACTGGAACTGCGCGGACTCCGACAGCGGGCTCGTCTTGGCGCTGTCGATGATGTCCGGCAGCGCGTTGCCGTCGTCGGTGATCAGCATGTAGTCGCCGACGAATCCGACGTTGTCGCCTTCGGCGGCGGCCGGCGCGGACGAGCTGAGCATCCTGCCGCCGCCCGCCGACGCGACGTCGATCCCGCTGGAGAAGCCGCCCGTCCCGAAGCCGGAGGTGTTGAGGCCGCACTTCTCGACCGCCTCGACCGCGTCCCGGGCGGCCTGCTGGTCGCTCACCTGGATCGCGGCGACCGATACCGTGTGATCGCCGGCGGGGACGACACCGAAGCCGGCCCGGTCGCCGATCCATGGCCCGACGTCGTCTTCGTACGACAGGCCGCAGTCGGAGTCTTGGACCATCGTGTCGAACATCAGCTTGCGCAGGTCCTGGGTGTCGCTGCTGATCCCGGTGGCGTCCTCGAACTCGGGGACCCGGCGCAGCAGCCGGAAGGCGTTGACCTTCTGACTCGCCGAGGGATCGAGGTCGATCCGGAAGTAGCCCAGCGTGTCACTGGGCAGCGCCTCCGCGGGCTGGGGGCCACTGCCGTTGAGGTACTGGTAGGTGGCGAAGGCGCCGCCACCGATCAGGATGGCCAACACGGCAGCGACGGCGGCGAGGACGACGCCCTTGCGGCGCCGGCGCGGCTGCTGTGGACCTCCGGGGCCGATCCACTCCGGTGGGGTCCAACCGGGCGGCGGGCCCCCGGGCCCACCTGGAGGAGGTCCGCCGGGAGGCGGTCCGCCGTACGGCCCGTTCGGTGGTCCACCCGGGGGCGGGCCGCCGTAGGGCCCGGTCGGCGGGCCGTAGGGACCTGGCGGTGGCCCCGCCGGCGGACCGGCGGGCGGCATCGGTCCGGTCGGGCCGCCGGGCGGCGGACCAGGCTGTCCAGCGCCCGGCGGGCCCCACGGACCCTGGGGCGGCGGTGGCTGATTGGACACGGGTTCCCCTCAATCGCTTCCGAGATATCGTCACCGCCTCGGATGTGGCGGTCCCCACGGTGGTTCCGCCGGCCCCACTCGAACCGGACGATCCCCAGACTCTAACCGAGCGTGGGGTCTGACGAGCTCTGCGACGAAGCGGTGTCGGCGGGCGGCGGGGCGTACGGCGGCGGCGACGTCGGCCGGGAGAACAACAGGACGGCCACGATGAAACCCGCCAGGGCGCCGACCGGCCAGGCCAGCAGCATGCCCTTGGCATGGACGTCGAGGCGCTCGGGAAGCAGGTCGTGGACGGCCGCGCTGGAGATCAGGTCGGCCGGGTCGGCCGGACCGAGGACGATCCCGAGCCGCCAGGCGATGAGGGCGGCAATTCCGGCCCCGACCGCGCAGGCGACCGCCTGCGGCCAGCCCACCCGATGCCATAGCCAACCGGTGAGCAGGCCGAGGGGCACCGAGAGCACGAGCCCGATCACTCCGAAGGTCACGTCGACGCCGAACTGCTGGCCGGCCGCCTCCTCGCCCATGATCGCGCCGTGCTGCAGCACCTCGAAGGCCGGCGGGTCAGCGAACACCGACCACAGCCAGCCGCCCAGCACACCGGCCAGGACGAACAGCACGCAGGTGACGACGACTGCGCGTACGACCAGCGAGGTCGGCGGGCCGGCGAGGTCGGCCGACCAGGCGGCTCGGCGAGCCTGTTGCCAGGACAGCGGCCGAGCCGACGAGGACTGCCCGCCGGGTTCGGTGTCGTGCACGCCTTCCCTTCCAACGACTGCGTCGATGCTGACGAGCCTACGTGCGGGACCCGAGGCAGGTCGGACCGAGGAGGGCTTTCAGGTCCGCCATCAGGGCGGGCGTGGCCGCGACGCGAAGCCGCTCATCGAGCCGGAGCAGCTTGGTGGCGCCGGGCGTGGTCAGCCGCAGATGCACCTCGGCGGCACCTGGATGGGTGGCCAGGATCTCCTTGAGTTGCTCCACGACCGGCTTGGTGCAGCGACTCGCCGCCATCGAGATCACCACCGGTCCCCCGACGTCGCGGGTCTGGTCGATCTGGCTGATCTCCGACGTACTGATGTCAGGTGCGTCGTCGCCCCGGCGCAGCCGCCCCT
>DATFRX010000439.1:0-13410 GCA_035262905.1 Nocardioidaceae bacterium | reverse complement strand
CGGCCGGCCATGGTGTACCACCGGGCCAGTACATCGGCGACCGTGGCCGCGGCGACCCGAGCCGTACGCCGACGCGGCCCGCTGTAACCGAGGTCCGCGGCCCGCCGGACGAAGCTGTCGACCAGACGGTTCTCGTGATAGCGCCGGGCGCACGAGGTGTCGCCGGCATGTTTGGTGCGGACGAAGCGCAGCACGATCCGGGACGCGCACTGGTCGAAGTCGACGAGTGCGCTGACGTGGGTCATGTTCGCGACCCGGACGAAGGTCGAGCGCGGGAACGCGCGCGCCGTGGTCCGAGCGCCCTCCGACGAGGTGAGCGAGTCGAGGTCGCCGGCCAGCACCAGCGTCGGCACGTTCGGATAGTCGGCGTGGCGCGGCACCGGGTGCACCCAGTGGCTCGGCGCCGGCCAGTGCAAACAGTCGTCGTAGTAGCCGTACGAGGAGTGCACCCACTCCCGGACCGTGAAGGGCGCGAAGACATGCGGGCGATTGTGATCGAGCCGCCCGACCGACCGCCGAAACTCCGCCGGTCGCTGTGACGGCCGGTCGCGCATGTCGTAGGGCTGCGGGTAATCGTTACAGCTGACCGCGGCGTAGAGCCCCTCGGACCACCACCGCACCGGACCGCCGCCGCCGACATAGGTGATCTCGCGGGCCAGCCGCAGCAGCGGACGGGCGTACGGGTGCGGTCGCAGCACGGCCCGAGCGGCGGCGTCGAGCTCGCGATAGATGACCGGGCTGGTGGCGGCCCCGGTGACCAGGTCGATCAGCATGTCGATGTCGACAACGACCCGGCGCACCACGCCATCGGCATTCGGAGCGCGACCCACGATCGGGTGGTGGCGCAGCAGCTGGGCCAGCCGCGCGATCCGGTGCAGCGGGCTGCCAGGGCGATCGGCGCAGGTCGGACTGCGGCGGCAGGCGAGCCGGAAGGCCGTCCGCAGTGCGCGGTTGGTGTCGGTGTACCACGGGTCCGTGCCGCCGACGAAGTACGCCGCGTCCAGGATCAGGGTCCGCAGCCGCTTCGGGTGATGCACGGCGAAGGTCTGGGAGAAGAACGTGCCGTAGGAGTCGCCGTAGAGGTCGATCTTGCCGATGCCGAGGTGATCGAGCACGGCCACCAGGTCACGGGCCGCGATCCGCGTGCCGTAGAGGTCGGACGCGCGACCGAGCTTGCGGCCGCAGCGGCCGACGGCCTGCTCGTAGTCGCCCTGGTAGGACTGCAGCCGGCGGCACTTGATCGGCTCGGACTTGCCGGTGCCGCGATTGTCGACGATGAGCAGCTGTCGCCGGTCGAGCAGCGGGCCGAACAGGTCGCGGTAGTAGGCCCGGCTGCCGGTCGACGAGTAGCCGGGACCGCCCTCGACCGCCACGATCGTGCCGAGCAGCGGCCGGTGGACCTGACGCCTCGGGAACAGCTCGTACGCGATCCGCATCGAACCCGCCGACGGGTGCTGCCGATCCAGTGGCACCCGGATGTGGCCGCATCGGGGACGCGGCGCGAAGTTGCAGCCGCGGTCCATCCGGGCGGCCAGCCGATCCCGGTCGCCGCCGTCGTCCGCCGCCCT
Organism: Nocardioidaceae bacterium; assembly: GCA_035262905.1. Lineage (GTDB taxonomy): Bacteria > Actinomycetota > Actinomycetes > Propionibacteriales > Nocardioidaceae > DATFRX01. The sequence goes on along the minus strand of DATFRX010000439.1, from coordinate 11,842 downwards.
GGGGGCGGCGACCGCCACGGCGGGCGGCAGCAGCGCCAACGCCACGAGAATCCCCACCGCCGTCGAGATCGGGCGTGCGCGCATCGTGCCTCCTGCCGCCGAGGTGGAGACAGACTACGTGGTCGGATCGGTGCCGGCGCCGGACGAGAGGAGTACGAGCTCGCGCTGCCGGCGTCGGTAGGTCGCGACCCGGTCGTAGCCGGCATTGGTGATCTGACGGCGGAGATCGGCGTTGGCGACGGCCACGTCGGCCAACCGATGGGCGTCGGAGCCGAGCGTGACCGGCACGTCGCGCTCGTGCATGGCAGGCAGCATGGTTACGGTCGGGTAGATCTCGTTGACCGGCTTGCGGAGGCCGGCGGACGAGACCTCGACGGCCACGTCGTGCGAGGCTGCCGCGTCGACCAGCCGGTCCTGGAACTCCGCCATCCGGTCGGGACGGGTACCGGTGATCTTGACCAGGTCGACGTGGGCGAGCACGTCGCACAGCCCGGTGGCGGCGAGGCCCTCGACCGCGGCGGTGTAGTCCTCCCAGACGTCCTCGGCATCCAGCCGCTCCCACTCGGCCGCGACCGCCGGATCGTCGTAGGCGTCGAACATCCAGGCTCCGAGGTTGTGGACCGAACCGAGCACCACGTCGAACGGGTAGTGCGCGACGACGTCGGTCAGCGCCTCGACCCGGTTCGGCCACCAGCCGAGCTCCACGCCGACCAGGACGGGCAGTCCATCCGCCTGGGCCTGCCGGAGCGCGAGGACGTAGTCGTCCAGATCGGCGCCCTGCTCCTCGTCGAACACCCGGTCCATGAAGCCGCGCAGCTCGGCCCGCGGATCGTCGTGCCAGGCGTCGCCGAGCAGGTCGCGGACCTCCCGGAATCGCTCGAGATGCTCGGTGACGGCGATCGTCGTGACACCGCGGGCGGCGGCCCGGTCGCAGTAGGCCTCCAACCGGCCGCGCTCGACCCGGAGCGGTCCGGGGCCGTGCTCCCACAGGTGGGTGTGCAGGTCGATCATCGGCCGACCCGTCGATGGCCGGTCATTGGAAGTCCCGGGAAGTAGTACGGGCCGCGAGTGGCAGTCGTTGCAGGCCGTCGGCGACCAGGTTGGTGACGCCGTCGGCCCGCTCGACCCGGCCCCGGACGATCAGGGCGGCCGACCCGCGGGCGATCCGTCGATAGCGCTGCCACAGCCCCGGCGAGCAGACCACATTCGTCATCCCGGTCTCGTCCTCGATGTTGAGGAACGTGACGCCGCCGGCCGTCGAGGGTCGCTGCCGATGGGTCACCACACCGCCGATGCGTACCCGAGTGCCCGGCTCGACGGTGGTCAACTGCTCGGCGGTCCGGATGTTGCGGGCGGCGAGATCGGCGCGAAGATGCGCAATGGGATGGACGTCGGGCGAGATCTTGGTGGCCCACAGATCCGCGATGGTGCGCTCGACGCCACTCATCCCGGGCAACTGTGGCGGCGGCCCGGCGCTGTGGACACCGGCGAGATGGCCGGACCGCACCTGGGCCGCCTGGCCGGCCTGCCAGAGCGCCTGGCGAAGCGACAGGCCGAACGGCTCGAACGCACCGGCGGTGGCCAGCGCCTCGACCTGGGCGGTGGTCAGACCCACCCGGCGAACCAGGTCGGCCATGTCGGTGAAGGTGCCATGCGATTCGCGCTCGGACACGATCCGGGTCGCGGTGGTCTCGTCGATCGACGTCACCTGGGTCAACCCGAGCCGCACCGCGAACTCCCCGTCGCGCCGATGCTCGGTCGTGTCGAACGGCGCCTCCGGGTCGAACTCGCCGACCGGCTTCTGCACCCGGTCCACGCAGGTGTCCAGGCCGGTCGGTCGGCACGGGTAGGCCGGCTGCCCGGACAGCGGCTCGAGCTCCGAGTCGACACCGGAGCGCATGATGTCGGGGCGGCGCACCTCCACACCGTGCCGTCGGGCGTCGGCGACCAGCGACTGCGGTGAGTAGAACCCCATCGGCTGCGAACGCAGCAACGCCGCGAGGAAGGTCGCGGGGTAGTGCAGTCGCAGCCAGGTCGAGACGTAGACCAGCAACGCGAAGCTGATGGAGTGGCTCTCGGCGAACCCGAAGTTGGCGAAGGCCTCGATCTTGGTGTAGATCTCGTCGGCCATGTCGCCGGTGATGTCGTGCTCGGCCATGCCGTCGTAGAGCTTCTGCTTCAGCGACGAGATCTTCTCGACGCCGCGTTTGGACCCCATCGCCCGGCGCAGCAGGTCGGCGTCGTCGCCGGAGCAGCCGCCGACCGCCATCGCGATCTGCATCAGCTGCTCCTGGAACAGCGGCACTCCCAGCGTGCGGTCGAGCACGTGCTCCAGCTTGGGATGCAGGTAGGTGATGTCCTCGCGGCCGAGCTTGCGCCGGATGTAGGGGTGCACCGCACCGCCTTGGATCGGGCCCGGCCGGATCAGCGCCACCTCGATGACCAGGTCGTAGAACTCGCGCGGCCGCAGCCGGGGGAGGGTGCCGATCTGGGCCCGGCTCTCGACCTGGAAGACCCCGATCGAGTCGGCCCGGCACAGCTGGTCGTAGACGCCCTTCTCCTCCTTGGGGATGTTGTCGAGATCCCACTCCTCGCCGAGGTGGTGCTTGACCAGGTCGAAGGTGTGGCTCAACGCGGACAGCATGCCGAGACCGAGCAGGTCGAACTTGACCAGCCCCATCCAGGCGCAGTCGTCCTTGTCCCACTGCAGGACGGTGCGGTTGTCCATCCGGGCCGGCTCGATCGGGCACACCTCGCCCACCGGCCGGTCGGTGAGCACCATGCCCCCGGAGTGGATGCCGAGGTGCCGGGGGAACCGCAGCAGTTGCTCGGCCAGGTCGATCACCGGCCCGGGGATGTCGTGGTCGGTGCTGGCGCCGACGACGCCCCACGAGTCGACCTGCTTCGACCAGGCGTCCTGCTGCCCGGTGCTGTGGCCGAGGGCCTTGGCCATGTCGCGGATGGCGAGCTTCGGCCGGTACGTGATGACGTTGGCCACCTGGGCGGCGTTGCGCCGGCCGTAGACCTCGTAGACGTGCTGGATCACCTCTTCGCGGCGACCGGAGTCGAAGTCGACGTCGATGTCGGGCTCCTCGTCGCGGGTGATCGACAGGAATCGCTCGAACGGCAGGTCGAAGAAGATCGGGTCGACGGCGGTGATGTCCAGCAGGTAGCAGACAACCGAGTTGGCGGCCGAGCCGCGGCCCTGGCAGAGGATGTTGTGACCCTTCGCGTACGTGACGATCTCGTGCACGATCAGGAAGTAGCCGGGGAAGTCCTTCTCCTCGATGACCTGCAGCTCGCGCTCGATCCGCCTGTCGATCGTCAGGTCGGAACCGCGCGGGCCGTACTTCTTCTCGGCCCCCAGCCAGACCAGCTCACGCAGCCAGCTCATCGGAGTGCGTCCTGGTGGAACCCGCTGGCGAGGGAGTCGCGGAGACGCCTTGCGCAGCGGGAAGGCGAGCTCGTCGGCGAAGGTCACCGACTGCGCGACGGCGCCGGGGTAGCGCGCGAACCGGGCGGCCATCTCCGCGCCGGACCGCAGGTGCGCCCCGCCGGAGGCCGGCAGCCAGCCGTCCATCTCGTCGAGACTGCGCCGGGCCCGGACGGCGGCCAGCGCGCCGGCCAGCTTCCGGCGATGCGGCGCTGCGTAGTGGACGTTGTTGGTCGCCACGATCGGCAGCCCGGCCGCGGCGGCGAGTGCGGCCAGCGCATCGTTGTCGGTGGTGTCGCGGGGATGGCCGTGGTCGAACAGCTCGACCGCCACGTTGTCCCGCCCGAACAGCGCCGTCAGCCGATCCAGCTCGCCGGCCGCGGCCTCCGGACCCGCCGTGGCCAGGGCCTGCCGGACCAGGCCCTTGCGGCATCCGGTGAGGATCAGCCAGCTCCCGTCGCTCTGCCCGGCGAGCTCCTCGAGGTCGTAGACCGGGCGGCCCTTCTCGCCGCCGCGCAGGTGGGCCTCGGTGATGGCGCCGGCCAGCCGGTGGTAGCCGGTCTGCTGCCGGGCCAGCGCCAGCAGGTGACTGCCCTCGGGGTCGGCGATGCCGTTTTGCGGGGTGGCGAGATCGAGGGAGAGCTCGGCGCCGAAGATGGTCGCCAGGGGGTAGTTCTCAGCCGCCTCGGCCAGCCGGACCACGCCGTAGAACCCGTCGTGATCGGTCAGCGCGAGCGCCCGCAGACCGAGGTTGACGGCCTCCTCGACGAGCTCCTCGGCCGGGCTGGCGCCGTCCAGGAAGCTGTAGTTGGAGTGGCAGTGGAGCTCGGCATAGGGCACCACCGGACCCTCCGGCGGCTTGGCCTTGTGCTCCGGATCCGGGTCGTAGGCCGGGCGCTTGCGGGACCAGGCCGGGCCGTCGCCGCCGTCGACTCCCGACGGTGTGTCGTCCGGACGCCGCCGGCCGGACAGCTTGCGCTCCAGCTCCGACCAGGGGATCGGCGGGTTGTTGTAGCCCATCCTTCGATGATCGAACACATGTTCGAATGAGTCAAGCTCGATCGGACCCTAGTCTTCTCCCGGGAATCTCAGGCGAGCGATGGGGAGGGACAGTCTCGTGGCAGCAACTCCGGCCGCTGAACCGACAGTCGACCGCAGGCCCTGGCTGAGCGCCGTGTGGCGGCGCTGGCCGACGGCCCTGGGCATCGCGCTCGGCGTCCTCATCCTCAGCGGCGACGACGTACAGGACAGCGTCACCCAGCTCGTGCTCCTGCTGCCGTTGGAGTACCTGCTCGTCGCGAAGCTGCGGCGACGCGAGGCCACCTGGCCGGTGGTCGCCGTCCTGTTCGCCGTGACGATCGTGGTGACCGTGCTGGACGTGGTCCCACTGTCCAGCGTCTTCGCCGGCATCGCCCTGGTCGTCTTGGTCTGGAGCGTCGTCGACCGGCAGCTGTTCCGGTCCGGCGAGTTCCAGCTCCAGGCCGCCGGGATGGTCGGCTTCGGCGTACTCGGGCTGATCGGGCTGGCGGTCGCGCCGGATCCGGCTCGCTACGTCGTGGCGGCCGCCTGGCTGTGCCACGCCGCCTGGGACTTCGTCCACCTGTGGCGCGACCGGGTGGTGACCCGCTCGTACGCCGAGTGGTGCGCCGTCGTCGACCTCTGCGTGGCCCTCGGTCTGGTCTTCCTGATCTAGTCGACGAGCAATTCGTGCCGCGGCTCGGGCTCGCCCACCGAGGTCGCCGACGTGCCACGGCGGACGAACTCGCGCCCAGCCGGCCAACGGGCGACGTACTGGTCGCCGGTCGCGTCGTCGTAGCGGATGGCGGTGATGTCGTCGATGTCGACGGCGAACAGATGGAACCGCCCCGGCTCCGGACTCCAACCGAGGCTCTCGGCCACCGCCTTGGCGTAGCGGCTCTGGACGGCCGGGTCGTCGGTCTCGACAGCGCGGCCGCGCACCTTGAACTCGCCCTCCTTACCGTCGCGGCTCGTCACGATGTTGTGCACCAGCAGTCGCGGATCTCGACCCAGGTCGCGGGCCTTGGTCGACTGCCACAGCATGGAGAGCCAGAGGTCGCCGTCCATCAGATAGGGCTCGACCGGGCTGAGTCGCGGTGTCCCGTCCCGCCGGATGGTCGCCACCAGCACGACGCCGGGCTCGACCAGGCGACGCCGCCCGAGCTCGGCCAGCTTCGGTTGCCGCGACTCCAGATCCGACCAGCGCATCACCGACCTCCTCGATCGCCTCGGAATCCATGCATACCGGACGCCGCTGACACTCCCTGATGGGTCGATCCGGCGTACAACGCGATGTTTTGTCAAGTTCGAGTCGAATCTCCGCAACGCGAAGTCATCCGCCACGGGTGATGCCCCGGCCGAGCGTGGGCCCGGATGATCGAGGCGAGGGTCGTTCCAAGGGAGGACCGATGACCCAATACGCAGAACCAGAGGGCTCGACCCGAGCCACCGATTACGACGAGCCCACCGGCTGGGTCGGCTGGATCGTCTTCGCCGCCGTCATGATGATCATGCTCGGCTGCTTCCACGCCATCCAGGGTCTGGTCGCGCTCTTCGACGACCAGAAGTTCCTGGTAACCGACAGCGGTCTGATCGTGTCGGTCGACTACACGGCGTGGGGCTGGGTACACCTGATCGGCGGCATCATCATCGCGCTCGCCGGCATCTCGCTGTTCGCCGGCCGGATGTGGGCCCGCATCGTCGGCGTGATCGCGGCGTTGGCCAGCGCCCTCGTCAACATCGCGTTCCTGTCGGCCTACCCGATCTGGTCGACGATCATGATCGCACTGGACATCCTGATCATCTGGGCGCTGACCGTTCACGGCGCGGAGATGAAGAAGGTCTGACTCGCAGTACGGCGTGGCACCGCTCGATCACGGTCGAGCGGTGTCATTGCCATGCCAGGCGTCAGTCACCGAGCTCGCGGTCGTCCAGATGGGCGCCGTAGAACGCGGTCTGCCGGGCCATCAGGGTGCGCATCGGCGTGTCACGGGAGACGCCGTAGACCGTGCCCGGGAAGTCCAGGGCGCTCTGCACCTCCCATAGCTCGGCGTGGCGATCCGGCGAGAACAACTGCGCCGGGTCGCCGGCCGCGATCCAGCCGATCGGGACCGTGCTGCCGGCCGCCAGCCTCGAGCCGACATGCAGCACGCTGTTGATCCGAAGCTCCGAGCGCGTTCCGACCACCGCGCCGGGAAAGATCGACACTCCGGTCGCTACGAACACCTCGTCCTCCACCGTCGCACCGTTGACGTGGGCGTGCGGTCCGATCAGTACGGCGTCGCCGATGATCGCGGGACGACCGGCCCGGCCTCGTACGAGGGCGTTCTCCATCACGACCACGTCGTCGCCGACCCGTACCTCGCCGTCCTCGGCAGTCAGCACGGCGCCGTGCAGGATGCGGGCTCGCTCGCCGAGTACGACCGCGCCGCACAGCACTGCCGTCGGCGCGACGTAGGCGGACTCCGGAACGACGGGCGGCTGGCCGCGATGCTCGATCAACATGCGGTGGAGGCTAGCGAGCGGCTCATACCACGAACCGGCTGCGCAGGTCCGTCAGGGCGGCGTCGGTCATCCCGGCCGGGCCGCGCAGGTAGGACTCGATGCCGCCGTAGTCGCTGTCCATGAGGGTCAACGCGTCTGCCATCGCCCAGCGCGGCGAGCTCAGCAGGCCCTCGGCCGCCGGGCGGGTGATGCCCAATCCCACGAAGATCTCCACGACCTCCGGGATGTGCTCGGCGGCCTGGAAGCGCCCGGTCAGTTCGTAGTCGTCGAGCACCGTCTCGCGGTCGACGCCCAGCCAGGACAGCAGCAGAGCGGCGGACATGCCGGTCCGGTCCTTGCCGCCGGCGCAGTGGAACACCGCCGGTGTGCCGTCAGCCTCGGCGAGTGCCGTCAGCAGGGTGCCGAAGATCGGTCCGCCCTCGGCCAGCATCGTCTGGTACTCGTCGAACAGCCAGCGCTCCCCGTCGACGCGTTCGCGCAGTGCCGACAGGTCGGTCTCCTCGGTGTAGCGGGTCGGCATCGGCAGGCCGCGGGCTGGTCTCGGGCCCGGATCCTGCTCGCGCTCCTCGTCGCGACGCAGGTCGAAGATCGCTCGCACGCCGAGACTGTCGAAGGCGGTGAGGTCGTCGGCGGTGAGTCGGTGGAGGCTGCTCGACCGGTAGAGCAGCCCCCATCGGGTCGAGCCGCCCGAGGCGGTCGGATAGCCGCCGAGGTCGCGGAAGTTCAACGCCCCGACGAAGCGGACCCGACGCTCGGCAGACACCAGGCGAGTGCCGTCGTGGGACACCGAGATGTAGTGCCGGCCGATCCCGACGCCGGTGAGCAGGGCCGAGCTCTCGCCGGCGGGCACCCGGAGCATTGGGGTGTGGGCAGTCGCGTCCGGAGTGGGCCCGATGCCGATCTCGACCTCGGTGTCGTAGGGCGGCTCCCAGCGGATCGTCAGACTCTCGGGCTCATCGGCTTCGACGTCGATTCGGGTCAGCATTCGATCCATGTCGGCGATCGTAAACGGCGGGTAGGTCAGTCATAGCTCGCCTCGGTCCACCACTGCCGGTTCTCGACGGTGAGCAGCCAGGCACTGCCGTCGACCCCGACGATCTGGAACCGGGCCAGCCGGCGAGCCGCCTCGGTGTCCCACCAGCGCTCCTCGACCGGCCAGGGTCCGGTCCAGGCCGCGACCGGCTGCAGCCGATCCGGCGACCGGCCGTCCGGGCAGAACAGAGCGGGCTCACCGGTCAGCGTCCCGCGACTGCTCACGCCGACCGGCCGGCCGTCCACGGCGACGACGATCGCCGGCCGCGGCTGGGGGAACACCGTCGTGGGCAACGGCGTCGGGAGGCTTCCCGGCCACGGCGGCTCGACCGGGCGGCGGGGCAGTGGCCGGTCGCCCCACGGCACGAAGGTCTGCCGGTCGGCGGGACTCCGGCCGCCGCTCGGAATCGCGACCGCGACGGCCTCGTGGCCCAGCATGCTCTGCACCCGGGCCAGCGCGCGATGGATGTGCTCGTCCGGACCGCCGCCCCACAGGCCGTCGGCGTGGGCGCCGATCGGGTCGACCTCGTCCGGCTCCAGCCACACGCTCACGACGGCGGAGTCCAGTTCACCGGCGGCCGGGCCGACGCCCTGGAGCTGCCAGCGCACCCGATCGACCAGGTCGGCGGCGTCGAACCACCGGGGGTGCAACCAGCGTCGCTCGGGGCCGGCACCGGACTCCGTCGTCACCCGGATCCGTACGGTGGTGCACACCAGCCCGTGTCCGGCGAGATCGGCGACGAACCGGTCGGCGCTGTCCCGGATGGCGAACGCGACCTGGTCGACCCGGTCCACCGGCGGCTCGAAGTCGACGTGGCGGTCGAGCTCCGGCGGCGGTTGCCGCGCCGCCACGGGCTGACCGTCCAGGCCGCAGGCCAGCCGGTGGACGAACGCCCCCTCCGGACCGAACCGAGCCAGTACGTCGGTGGGGGAGAGCGTGGCGAACGCGCCGAGAGTACGCAGGCCGAGCCGGCGCAACAGGCTCGCCAGGTCGGGCTCACCGAGGGCCTCGACCGGCAGCGGCGCGAGGAACCCCGCCGACGCCCCGCCGGGGATCACCCGGATCCGGTCGTCGTCGCGGATGGTCGCTCGAGCCGCCTGCTCCGCCGCGAACGGACCGTCGGCGATCCCGATCCGGCAGTCCGGGAGGTCGAGATCGGCCAGCCGGCCGGCCACCGCGACCCCGGCCTCGGTCTCGCCGCCGTAGTAGCGGCTCGGTCCGCGGGCCCGGATCGCGCAGGTGCCGGGCCGGACCACCTGGACGCCCGGCGTCATCGCCTCGACCGCGGTCACGATGGGTTCGAAGGCATGGGCGTCCAGGGCCGGGTCGTAGGGCAGCACCGTCAGCTCTGGACAGCGGGACTGGGCGTCGCGAGTACGAAGTCCACGGCGTACCCCCTCGTGCCGGGCCGACGCCGAGCAGGCCAGCACACGACCCCGGTCGAGCACCGCGATCGGCGCCTCCGGCGGGCAGCCGGCGGCTCGCCCGGCCGCGGTCACCGGCCAGTCCGGACACCACACCGCCAGCGTCCGCATGGTCAGCCCACTGCTTCCTGGATCCAGGCGGGGGTGTTGGCGGTGTTGGCGGTGGCAGCGACAGTGGGGGTGGTGTCGGCAGGAGTCGCGGTGACGGTGGTGTCGGCCGGGGCGGCGGTGACCGTCTCCTCCGCGACGCGGACGGTGCCGTCGGGGTCAGGCAGCCACAGCCGGGTCTGGCGTGGGCGGCCGGCCGTGCCACGACCCTTCGCGACGACGGTCGTCTGCCGAGCGGTCAGATGGCCGTGGCCCGACCCCACGCCGAGCCAGGCGCTCTCGGTGACGGTCAGCTGAGCCTCGGAACGTGGCCAGGGCCCACAGCTGAGCAGGACCGCCTCCCGCTGCCGCAGCCGGGCCGCGATCCGGGCCGCCTCGGCGTCGCCGACGGCGGTCGGCGGGCTGACCACCACCACGGTGAGCGCGTCGATCAGCGCACCGACCACGCTGAGCCATCGCGGGCCGGGGTCGGGCACGAACACCAGGCGACCCAGATCAATGCCCAGGTCGGCTCCGGCCGCCGCCGCGAACCCCGGCAGGCCGACCACGCCACACCAGGCGCCGGCGGCCGACGGGCCGGCCAGCAGGGCCATCGTCAGGGCAGTGGAGCCGGTGATCGAGTAGGTCGCTCCGGTGCGTAGGGCGCCGCCCGGCAGCAGGTCGGCCAGTGCCGGCACCGTGTCGAGCGTGCGGACCCCGCGCTCGCTCGGATCGGCCGGGGCACGTCGCGGTCGCGCCGCCAGCCGCTCGTCAGCCGGCTGGCGAAGGACCGAGACTGTCCCACCCATCTGTCCATCATCGAACACATGTTCGAACGAGTCAACCAGCCCGCCCACCCCCGATCATCGGTCACTCGTGGTGCGGTGATCGGTCACTCGCGGCGGTGAGCATCGGCCGCGACGCGAGTGGCGCATCGTGATCCGGAACAGACCGCGAGTGGCGCACGATGCCCCGGTTTGCGGCCGGATCCAGAACACCATGCGCCACTCGGCGTGCGTTCAGCCGCCAGCCGGGGCACCGTGCGCCACTCGGCGGTTCGGGCAAGCAGCGTCGGCGGGCGGTTCGGGCAGGCAGCGTCGGCGGCGGTGTGTCAGCGGTTGTCCGTCGCGTCGTACGTCGTGGACGAGGTGCCCATCTCGGACCCGGTCTCCTGCTCGGCATGGGTGATCTGCCGATGCGCCTGCTCGTGGTGCGCGAGGTCGGGATCGGCGCGTTCCCGGTCGATCTCGCGCGGGTCCTCGCCGGGGGTCGGCGACTCCTTCGTCCAGCGGTTCGTGCCGCCGGTGGCCGCGTCGATTCTGGGATCACTCATACCCGGGCGGTACCCGATACGCCCACTGGCATGCGCTGGATACGACCGTTATGAGCCCGATGCGGCCTTGGCGGCTGCCTTGTGGGCCTTCTTGAAGGCGCGTACGTCCTGCAGGCTGTCCGGACCGGTCACGTCGGCGATCGAGCGATGGGAGTTCTTCCGGCCGTAGTCGCCGGCCGCCTTGCGCCAGCCGTACGGCTGCACGTCCAGCTGCTTGCCGAGGAGTGCGATGAAGATCTTGCACTTCTGGTCGCCCCAGCCCGGGAGTGCCTTGAGCCGCCGGAAGACCTCGGTCGCGCTCGGCTTGTCCCGCGTCCAGATCGCGGCGGTGTCGCCGTCGTACTCGTCGATGATCACGCGGGCCAGCGCCTGGACGCGGCGGGCCATGGACCGGCCGTAGCGGTGGATCGCCGGTGGGGTCGCGCACAGCTCCTCGAACTCGGCGGTGTCGGCCTCGGCGATCTTGCCGATGTCGAACCCGTCCATCCGGTCGGCGATTTTCTTCGGACCCGCGAACGCCGCCTCCATCGGGTACTGCTGATCCAGCGTCATTCCCACGACCAGAGCGAAGGGGTCCGATGCGAGCAGCCGGTTCGCGTCCTCGTCGGTCGTCAGCCACAGTGCCATGCGGCCATCTTTCCAGACCACGGAGCCTGCCACCGTCGCGATATGTGACTGGTGAGCGGTTGGCTGTCTAGACTTCGCCTGATGGGCATCATGCGCAGCCCCGGGACACAGACCGTCGAGGATCGCCGTACTCAGCCGGTGACCGACGACGGTGATCACGAGCGCTTCTCGCACTACGTACCCAAGGCCAAGCTGACGGCGGCCATGGTGGAAGGCACGCCGGTCGTCGCTCTGTGCGGCAAGGTCTGGGTACCGAGCCGGGATCCGAAGCGCTATCCGGTGTGTCCTGAGTGCAAGGAGATCTGGTCACACATGCGACCCGGCGACGACGGCGGCGGCGACAACAGCGGCGACCAGTAGCCCGTCGTACACAACAAGAATCC
>DATFRX010000438.1:0-14730 GCA_035262905.1 Nocardioidaceae bacterium | reverse complement strand
CTCGGCGTCGTCGGTCGTCGTCGAGCGGCCGAGCCGGATCGTGGCGTCGTAGACCTTGGTCGCGCCGGACAGGTGGCCGAGCAGACGAGTGGCGCGGCCGACACCGACGACGAGCACGCCGGTGGCCATCGGGTCGAGGGTCCCGGCGTGGCCGACCTTGCGGGTGCCGGCGAGACGGCGGACCCGACCGACGACGTCGTGGGAGGTCCAGCCGGCCGGCTTGTCGACCACGACGATCCCGGACATCGCGGCGACTCCCTTCGCCAGGACAACCAGCGAGGGTCCCACGGCGTCATACGCACAGACGGATTCGCGTCTTTCAAGGGGGAGATTACATGCGTACTCTGCGACCCATGCTCGCTGTCGGCCTCGCGGCCGGCGGCCTTGCGATCGCACCGGCGACGGCCTCGGCCGCGCCACCACAATGCCAAGGCGTCGCCGCCACCATCGTCGGCACCGACGCGAAGGACCTGCTGACCGGCACCAGCGGGCGCGACGTCATCGCCGGCCTCGGCGGCTGGGACCAGATCGACGGCTTCGGGGGCAACGACCTGATCTGCGGTGGCGCCGGCACCGACACGCTCCGGGGCGGGCCGGGCAACGACCAGCTCTACGGCGGAACCGACGGCCGGGTGCCGGACGAGCCCCCACTGCCGGTGGGCGACAAGCTGTGGGGCGGCCCGGGTGACGACCGGCTCGATGGCGGCGACGACGCCGGCGCCGACACGGTCAACTACGACACCTCATTGCAGGCCGTTGATGTCGACCTCGTCGCCGGGACCGCGACCGGCCAGGGCCAGGACGTGCTGGTCAATATCGAGGACGCAATCGGCTCGCCGTTCGCCGACCGGATGATGGCCAGCGCCCAGACCAGGTCCCTGAGCGGGCTGGACGGCGACGACGAGCTGCGCGGCGGAGCCAACACGTTCGCGCTCGTCGGCGGTGCCGGAGCGGACGAGCTCCATGGCGACGCGGTCGCGACGACCAGCGACGGCGGTCCGGGCGACGACCTGTTGTTCGGCACCGACCTACGGGGCGGCGACGGCAACGACCAGCTCACCGGTACCAGCGGCGACGACTACCTCATCGGCGACGCCGGCAACGACGTCATCGAGGGCGCCGGCGGAGCCGATGACGTGGAGGGCAGCGGCGGCGACAACGACCTGTCCGGCGGCGACGGCGACGACTACATCCGCGACCTGGCCGGCTTCGACACGGTCAACGCGGGTCCGGGCGACGACACGGTCCAGCCCGGTCGCGGCAACGATGAGACGTACGACCTAGGCACGGGCAGCGACACGATCAGCTACCTGCAGGTCGGGTTCAGCGGCGGCGGGGTCGAGGTCGATCTCGGCGCCGGTACTGCCACCGGCCTCGTCGGGTCGGACACGCTGATCGGCGTCGAGAACCTGGTCGGCTCGTCCGGCGACGACGAACTCCTCGGCACCGACGGCGCGGAGCAGATCGACGGCTGGACCGGCAACGACACGGTCCGGGCGCTCGGCGGCGACGACGTCATCGCCGACTCGTACGGAGCCGATCTGATCGAGGCCGGCGCCGGGACGGACCTGATCCGGCTCGGCAGCGAGTTCACCGGCATGTCCGACGACGTCTATCGCGGCGACGCCGGCATCGACACCCTGGACGCGTCCCAGACGTTCCCAGAGCCGGCCGACTCACTCGTCGTCGATCTGGCCACCGGCGAGCTCACCGGCCTCGGCCACGACACACTGTCCGGGATCGAGAACGTCGTGGGCTCGGGCTTCGGCGACGACGCGCTCCGTGGCGACGCCGGACCCAACCGGCTCGACGGCCGTGGCGGCGACGACACGCTGATCGGCCGTGGCGGCAACGACACACTGACCGGAGGTCAAGGCAACGACAACGCCAACGGCGGTCCCGGAACCGACCTGTGTACGGCCGAGACCGTGTCGAGTTGCGAGGGCTGACGAACCAGACTCAGCTCGGCTCGGCTTCGTCCTCGTCGCGCCGCCGGTACGGATCGGCCTCGCCGGCGTAATCGGCTTCGGCGGCGCGACGGGCGACCGAGGCATCGGACTCCCGGGCCTGCTCGAGCAGATCCTCGATGTGACGGGCGTTGTCCGGCACGGCGTCGAGGACGAACTCCAGGGTCGGCGTGTGGCGCATGCCGAGCTGGCGGCCCACCTCCGACCGGAGCACCCCGGTCGCGCTGGCCAGGGCCGCCGCGCTGCGGTCGATCTCCTCGGGGCCGCCGAGGACTGTGTAGAACACGGTCGCGTGCTGGGTGTCGCCGCTGACCCGTACCTCGGTGATCGTGACGAAGCCGAGCCGGGGGTCCTTGATCCGGCGCTCCAGCATCTCGGCCACGACGACCTTGATCCGGTCGGCGACCCTACGTACTCGCGGCGAGCTCATCTGCCGTTCTCCCGTTGACTCGGATACCACGCTCTCATGGTGACTATGCACCCAGCACGGCGTCGACACCATGCGGGGTGAGGGCGTACCACGACAACGTGGTATCGCGGGCCCGCCACCCTAGTCGTCGTCGGCCCGCAGCCACCGCCGGGCCGACAGCAACTCGAGCTCGGGCCGGGCGGCGATCGCCCGCTCGACCTGGTCGAGCACCTCCCGGCCGTGGCCCGGGTCGCCGGTGACGAGCGCCACGCCGACCTGAGCCCGCCGGTACAGCTCCTGGTCGCCCACTTCGGCGACGGAGACGGCGTACCGGCGGCTCAGCTCGGCAAGCAGCGGGCGGACGACCGATCGCTTCTGCTTCAGCGATCGGACGTCGCCCAACAGCAGATCGACGCTCATCGCGGCCACGAACACCTTCGGCTACCCGGCCCGATGCCGCGCGATCACTCGCGCGGCTTCTCGCGGGTCTCGAAGGACTCGACCACGTCACCGACCTTGATGTCGTTGTAGTTGCGCAACGTGAGTCCGCACTCGAAGCCCTCGCGGACCTCGCTCGCGTCGTCCTTGAAACGCTTCAGGCTGGCCAAGTCCAGGTTGTCGGCGACGACGGCGCCGTCGCGGAGCAGCCGGGCCTTGGCGTTGCGGCGGATCAGGCCATCGGTGACCATACAACCGGCGATGTTCCCGACCTTCGACGAACGGAAGATCTCGCGGATCTCGGCCTGGCCGAGCGAGACCTCCTCGTAGATCGGCTTCAGCATGCCCTTCAGGGCCGCCTCGATCTCGTCGATGGCCTGGTAGATCACCGAGTAGTAGCGGATGTCGACGCCCTCGCGGTCGGCGAGTTCGGTCGCCTTGCCCTGCGGCCGCACGTTGAAGCCGATGATCACCGCGTCCGAGGCCGCCGCGAGCATCACGTTGGTCTCGGTGATGGCACCGACACCGCGGTCGATGATCCGCAGCGAGACGTCCTCGCCCACGTCGATCTTGGCCAGTGCGTCCTCCAGCGCCTCGACGGAGCCGGACACGTCGCCCTTGAGGATGAGCAGCAGCTCGCTGGTCTCGCCCTTCTCCATGCTGGACATGAAGTCCTCGAGCGTGCGACGACCGGTCCGCTGCGCCAGCATGGCGTTGCGCTCCCGGGCCTCGCGCTTCTCGGCGATCTGCCGGGCGACCCGGTCGTCGCTGACGACCATGAAGTTGTCGCCGGCGCCGGGTACGGCGGTCAGACCGAGCACGAGCACCGGACGCGACGGAACCGCTTCCTCGACCGACTCGCCGTGCTCGTCGAGCATGGCGCGAACCCGGCCGTACGCCGGACCGACGACGACGGAGTCGCCGACGCTCAGCGTGCCGCGCTGGACGAGGACGGTCGCCACCGGGCCGCGGCCGCGGTCGAGGTGCGCCTCGATCGCGAGACCCTCGGCCTGCTGCTCGGGGTTGGCCCGCAGGTCGAGCGCCGCGTCCGCGGTGAGCACGATCGACTCGAGCAGCTTGTCGAGGCCGAGCTGTGCCTTGGCGGAGACGTCGACGAACATGGTGTCGCCGCCGTACTCCTCCGGCACGACGCCGTACTCGCTGAGCTGGCCGCGCACCTTGGTCGGGTCCGCGTCGGGCTTGTCGATCTTGTTGACCGCCACCACGATCGGCACGTCGGCCGCCTTGGCGTGGTTGATCGCCTCGATCGTCTGCGGCATCACACCGTCGTCGGCCGCCACGACCAGGACCGCGATGTCGGTCGCCTGAGCGCCGCGGGCTCGCATGGCGGTGAACGCCTCGTGACCCGGGGTGTCGATGAAGGTGATCCGACGCTCCTGGCCGTCGACCTTGGTCGAGACCTGGTAGGCACCGATGTGCTGCGTGATGCCACCGGCCTCGACATCGACCTGGTTGGCGTTGCGCAGCGCGTCGAGCAGCTTGGTCTTGCCGTGGTCGACGTGGCCCATCACGGTCACGACGGCCGGTCGGGCCTGCAGGTCGGACTCGTCGCCCTCGTCCTCGCCGAAGGCCAGGTCGAAGCTCTCGAGGAGCTCTCGGTCCTCGTCCTCCGGCGAGACCACCTGGACGTCGTAGTTGAGCTCGGCACCGAGCAGCTGCAGCGTCTCGTCGTTGACCGACTGAGTCGCCGTCACCATCTCACCGAGGTGGAACAGCACCTGCACCAGCGACGCCGGGTCAGCACCGATCTTGTCGGCGAAGTCGGTCAGCGATGCACCGCGCGCCATGCGTACGGTCTCGCCGTCGCCCTTGCGGACGCGGACGCCACCGATCGCCGGCGCCTGCATGTTGTCGAACTCCTGCCGCTTGGCTCGCTTCGACTTGCGGCCACGACGGGACGGACCACCTGGCCGCCCGAAGGCGCCCTGGGTACCGCCGCGACGGCCGCCGCCAGGCCGGCCACCCGGGCCGCCGCGGAAGCCACCGCCGCCGCCGGGAGGACCACCGGAGCGTCCACCGCCGGGCCCACCGCTGCTGCGGCCACCACGGCCGGCATCGGTGCGACCACCACGGCCGCCACCGGGTCCACCGCGACCGCCGAGCGACGGCGCCGACTGCTTCGGCATCATCGCCGGGTTGGGACGCGGCATGCCGGGCCGGCCGTTCGACCGGTCGCTCGGACGGTCGCCACGACCGCCACCGCTGCCGCCGCCCTCGCGCGCCGCGGGTCGCGACGGCATCGAGCTCGGTGAGGGTCGGCCCGGACGCTGCATGCCCTGGGTCGACGAGAACGGGTTGTTGCCGGGACGTACTCCGCCGGAACGGCCCGACGGACGGGCGTTCCCGGGAGTCGCTCGAGGGGTGGGCCGAGGCGTCGGTGCCGGCGTCGGCCTAGGCGCCGACTCGGCCGGCGGGGCCTCCGGTTCGGCGACGGTCTCCGCCGCGGGCGGCTCCACCTCGACGGGTGCGGCCGGCTCGGGCTCGACGACCGGCTCGGGGACGACGGCCGGCTCCTCGGCGACCGGCGCCGGAGCCTCCTCGACCTTCTCCTCGGTCTTCTTCGCCGCCTTCTTGGCGGGGGCCTTCTTGGCGGCCGGCTTCTTCTTCGCGCCGTCCGTCTTCGCGCCATTGGTCTTGGCGCCGTCCGACTTCAACTCGTCCGCGAACTTGGCTTCGAGCTTGCGGACGACCGGCGCTTCAACGGTGGAAGACGCCGACCGGACGAATTCGCCCATGTCGCTCAGAGTCGACAGGACGGTCTTGCTGGGAACTCCGAACTTCTTCGCGAGTTCGTAGACTCGGACCTTAGCCACTGCTCTCCTTCGTGGTCCGAGCCCGCAGGCACAGACCGGTTAATAGATGTACATGCTCATCTCGAGGTACTCATCGAGGGCTCATGAGCGTGTGCTCCGCTTCCTGTCGGTGACGGCCCCTGACGGCGCCGCTGGTTGGTCGTGCCCACTGCGATGGTGCACGGTGTCGCTGTCGCCCTTCGCCTCGGCCGCTCGGACGTACGACCACACGGCCGTGTCGTCCACCGGGCCTCCGACCCGCAACGCCCGGCCCCAGGCCTTGCGCCGCGTCGCCAGCTCCAAACAGGCCACCGTGGGATGCAGGTGTGCACCCCGGCCGCCTGCCGATCGCCTCGGGTCTGGCTCCACCGTGGTGGTGGCGCCATTGCTCGCCGCGACGATCCGGATCAGCTCGGACTTGGTCGCCCGCTCTCGGCATCCGACGCAGGTACGCACCGGTTCCGCGCGTGCCAGGGCATCGAAAGAACGAGGATTCGTACGACCCACTGACTCAAGTCTAGCGGTTCGGCTCCACCGGCGTCGCATCGGCGTCGTCACTGGGGGCATCGGACCGGATGTCGATCCGCCAGCCGGTCAGCCGGGCGGCCAGCCGGGCGTTCTGTCCTTCCTTGCCGATCGCGAGCGAGAGCTGGAAGTCCGGCACGACGACCCGCGCCGACTTCGCCTCCTCGTCGACGATCTCCACGCTGTTGACCCGGGCCGGTGACAGCGCGTTGGCGACGAAGGTGGCGGCGTCGTCGGAGTGGTCGATGATGTCGATCTTCTCGCCGTGCAGCTCGGTCATGACGTTGCGGACCCGGCTGCCCATCGGGCCGATGCAGGCGCCCTTGGCGTTGACGCCCTCGACGTTGGAGCGGACCGCGATCTTGGACCGATGGCCGGCCTCGCGCGCGACGGCGACGATCTCGACCGTGCCGTCGGCGACCTCGGGTGACTCCAGTGCGAACAGCCGCTTCACCAGGTTGGGATGGGTGCGCGACACGACGACCTGCGGCCCGCGCATCCCCTTGCGGACGCTCACGACGAGGCACTTGATCCGGGAGCCGTGCTGATAGCGCTCCTCCGGCACCCGCTCGGCGACCGGCAGGACCGCCTCCAGACGGCCCAGGTCGACCATGACGTCGCCCGGATCCCGGCCCTGCTGGACCGTGCCCGACACGATGTCGCCCTCCTTCTCGGAGAACTCCCCGAACTTCTGTACGTCCTCGGCGTCGCGCAGCCGCTGCAGGATGATCTGCTTCGCCGTGGTGGCCGCGATCCGGCCGAAGCCCTCGGGGGTGTCGTCGTACTCGTGGAGCAGATCGCCGTCCTCGTCGCGCTCCTGCGCCCACACGATGACGTGGCCGGTCTTGCGGTCCAACTGGACCCGTGCGTTCGGCTGGGCGCCGTCGGTCCGGTGGTAGGCAACGAGGAGAGCCTGCTCGATCGCCTCCACGACGACCTCGAACGGAATGTCCTTCTCCCGCTCCAACATGCGCAAGGCGGCAATGTCGATATCCATCGCGCTCAGCCCTCCTTTCGATTGAACTCGACCTGCACCAGGGCCTTGGCGATGTCGTCGTAGCGCATCTCGACCTCGGTGCCGCCTACGTCAAGGGTCACAGATGTTTCGCCTACTGCACGGATCCGACCGGTGCGGCGCGTCTGGTCGGTGGTCGTCACCGCCACCTTGCGGCCCACGTTTCGACGCCAGTGACGCGGCAGGGTCAGGGGGCGGTCGACTCCCGGGGACGTGACCTCGAGGGTGTACGGCTGCTCGCCCATCGCGTCGGCGTCGTCCAGCGCCTGGGAGACGGCTCGGGTCGCGTCGGAGAGTCGGTCGAGGGTGAGTCCGGCGGTGCCCTCGTCGGCATCCGCATCGACGATCACGCGCAACAAGCGGCGCCGGCCGGCATTGGCCAACTCGACGGCCTCGAGCTCCAACCCCAGACGGGCGACCGCCGGTGCCAGCAATTCGGCCAGCCGATCAGGCAGGGAAGTCGTTGACACGATGACCTCCGCAGTCTGCTGTTGTCGGCTTCGTTAACTCCATGGTGTACCCATCGGCCCACCATGTGGCCCTGCGGGCACCCTATCCGAGCCTGGCGGTTTCGAGTCCCACCCGCGCGGCGCGATAGCTTCGGGACGTGCATCCACCGACGACGACCCGCCGCGCGTTCCTGCGCCGTGCCGGGTCGACCGTCCTCCTCGTCAGCGGCGCCAGTGCCGTGGTGGCGGGCTGCAGCGACGACGACGGCTCGCCGCGCGGCGGTCACTCGGCGTCTGCGGCCGCGACGGACGACTCGTCGGACGAGGCCGCCGCGGCTCGGGCACTCCGCGACACGACCCGGCTCGCCGCGACCTATGACGCGGTCATGGCCAAGCATCGCGATCTCCGGCCCACCCTCCGGCCGCTTCGGGCCGATCTCGAGGAGCACATGGACGTGCTGAGCGGCGCCCTCGGCGACTCAGGCACCCAGCGGGGCCGAGCCGCGTCGGTGCCGCGTTCGGCGACCGCCGCGCAGCAGCAGTTGGCGGCCGACGAGGCGGTCGCAGTCCGGCGGCGCCGGCGGGACGCGATCCAGGTCGAGTCCGGAGACCTCGCCCGGCTGCTCGGATCGATCGCGGCCTGCCACGCACAGCATCGGACCCTGCTGGGCCGCGGGGGCAAGCACAAGCAGCCCGCCGCCCCGGACCCCGCCTCGATCAGGATCAACAGCAAGCCCGTCGTCGACGCGATGAACGAGACACTCGCCGGTGAGCATGCCGCGATCTATGCGTACGGCGTCATCGGCGGCCGGCTCGACATCGACTCCACACCAGTCGCAGAGGCGGCCGACGCGATCGACGTCCATCAGGCCCGTCGGGACGCCCTGACCGCGCTGGTCGAGTCCGCCGGTGAGACACCGGTCGCGGCCGAGCCGGGCTACCTGCTGCCGAGCGACGTGGTCAATGTCGCAACGGCACGGAAGACCGCGCAGACGGTCGAGGACCGATGCGGAGTGCTGTACGCGACGCTGGCGGCGACCGCGACCGACGAGATCCGGGCGTACGCGGTCGATGCGCTGATCGACTCGGCGACCCGCGCGCTCGAGTGGGACGCGCCCGGGAGCGCCCTCCCTGGCCTGTCCGACGCGAAGTCGTGACGCTGGAGATCCCGGCGGAGTTCGCGTCGGACATCGTGGACCGCGACGGCGGCGCCGGGCGCGAATGGCTGCGCCGACTCCCCCGCGTCGTGTCCGAGCTGTGCGACGCGTGGCAGCTCGTGCCCGAGGGGTCGAGCTGGTACGGGTACTGCGCGATCGCGCTCCCGGTCCGGCGCTCCGACGGCACGCCGGCCGTCCTCAAGGTGAGCTGGCCGGGACCCGACCAGGCTCCGGAGGCGCCGACGCTGCGAGCCTGGGACGGCGACGGTGCGGTCCGCCTGTTCGACCACGACGCCGAGCGATGGGCACTGTTGCTCGAACGACTGGACGCGGGCCGGGATCTCACCGGGGAACCGATCGGCGAGGCGGTCGGGATCATCGGATCCCTGCTGGCCCGGCTGCACCGCGCTCCGGCGCCGGCCGAAGTGCCGCGGCTCGCCGACATGGCCGCTCGGTGGGCCGAGCAGATCCCGGCCCTGTGGTCCGAGGCCGCTCCGCCGTGGTCCGAGCGCGTACTCGACGAGGTGGTCGCCACCTGCCACGAGCTCGGCGACGACGTCGACGGCCGGCTGCTCCATGTCGACCTGCACTTCGAGAACGTCCTGGCCGCCGAGCGTGCGCCGTGGCTCGCGATCGACCCGAAGGGGCTCGTCGGCGACCCGGCGTTCGAGTCGTCGCCGGTGCTCTGGAACCGGTTCGACGAGTACACCGCGCATCGCGACGTCGTCCGGCGACTCGATGCCTGGTGCGAGGCGGCGGGCATCGACCGGACCCGCGCCCGAGCGTGGGCCCGGGTCCGGATGGTCGAGGACGCGATCGACCGGCTGACGAGTGCGAGCGGCGACGAGCGAGACGTCGAAGTGCATCGCTACCTGCTCGACGCGCTCCCGACCTAGTCCGGACCCGCGCCGCTCAGTTGGTCGGGACCGTGAACGACGGAATCGTGATCGACGGGATCGTGAACGACGGAATCGAGATCGACGGCGCCGACGGCATGCTGGGCAGATCGCTCGGCAGGTCGCCACCACTGACACCGTTGAACTCGTTGATCAGCCATTTGCCGTTCTGGTTGACCAGCCCCAGCGAGAGGTCGATGCTCCGGCCGGCCACGCTGACCGGGACCGACGCGGTCGCCTCGGTGTCGGACTCGTTGGTGATCTTCGGGTCGCCGATCTCGACGTTGATGTTCTCCGGCGGGATCACGGTGCTGCAATCGAGTGAGCCGCTGAGCTCCTCGGTCGTCACCGCCTTGGCGGCCTCGCAGTCGCCGTCTCGCGCCGCGTCGACGAAGGTCTGGGCGGCCGCGAGG
Source organism: Nocardioidaceae bacterium (assembly GCA_035262905.1). Lineage (GTDB taxonomy): Bacteria > Actinomycetota > Actinomycetes > Propionibacteriales > Nocardioidaceae > DATFRX01. The sequence goes on along the minus strand of DATFRX010000438.1, from coordinate 4,648 downwards.
GCGTCGTCGCCGCTGCTCGAGGAGTCGTCACTCCCACCCAGCAGGAAGATCGCGGCGGCGACTCCACCGCCGACCACGACGAGCACCGCGACGATGATCGCGGCGATCACACCCTTGGAGGTGCCGCCGGGCGATCCTCCGGGCGGGCCCCATTGACCTGGCGGTGGACTGCCGGGTGGGCCCCATTGACCGGGCGGGCCCTGCGGCGGACCACCGGGTGGACCGTACGGCGGTCCCTGAGGCGGCTGGCCGGGCGGCGGACCGCCGGGAGGGCCGTACGGCGGGCCTTGCGGCGGACCCTGAGGCGGGCCTTGCGGCGGACCCTGTGGTGGATAGCCACCGGGCGGTCCCTGCGGTGGCTGACCGGGTGGCGGACCCTGAGGTGGGCCGCCGGGCGGACCTTGTGGCGGACCGCCAGGTGGGCCGTACGGCGGACCCGATGGCGGGCCCTGAGGTGGCTGGCCGTACGGCGGGCCAGGCGGCTGCTGCTGGCTCACAAATCCTCCCGAGTGTGGATTGTTGGCTGGCAGCCTACGGGTAAGCAGGATCACACCGCATCGCGGCTCGCCAACGCCGAAGTGCCCGGCCCACCAGCAGTAGGTCGGGCACTTCGATCGGTCTGATCAGGCGCCGGAACGGTAGGCGGTCCACGCCTCGTTCATGCGCACCGACTGACCCGGCGTGAACCGGGTGTAGCAACTGTCGTACGAGTAGTCCATGTAGTTGTGGATCGGGTCCGTACCCGGGGCCGGGCAGGAGTCGCGGCCGACCGGACAGCCGCTGGTCGGCGAGGCCTGGAATGGCGTGTCGTCGACCTCGTCGCCCGGAGGCTTACAGCCGCCCTGGAACGTGTGGTAGAGCCCGAACCAGTGGCCCGCCTCGTGCGTCGCGGTCTTGCCGAGGTTGAAGTTCGCGATGCTGCCACCGGGCAGCGAGTCGAAGTTGACCCGGATGCCGTCGACCTTCGGGTGCTTCGCGTACTCCCACGGGAAGGTCGCGATGCCGAGGAACTTGAAATCGACCAGCCAGATGTTCAGCGCGTCCACGCCACCCTGACGGGTCTCCGACCGGTACTTGCGGCTGGCGCCGTCGCGGTGCCAGGTGTCGTTGCGGAACCGGTTGACCCCGGCCAGCGTGAAGCTGAAGCCGGTGTCGGCGGCGTTGCCTGCCTCGTCACCGGCGAACGTCCGGTTGAGCACGTCGACCTGGTCGACGATCTGCTGCCGGGTGACGTTGCCGTTGCCGTCCTTGTCCATCATCACGTGGAAGTAGACGGGCACCTCGGCACCGGCGGCGAGTGGGGCGACGCCGCTGCGCGCGACCCGGTTGTCCATCCGGCGCTCGATCCGGGCCTGGTCGGCCGCGCTGATGTGCATGCCCCCCGGCTCGCGATCGATGCCCTGGGTACGGGCGCCGTCGTGGCTCGCCGGACGGACGCAAGCCTGATGCGAGTCGACCGGCGTCATGGCCTGTACCGGCGACACCGCGCCGATCGCCAGGACCGCTCCGGTCGCGATCCCGAGCCGCGTCATGGCTCTGGTCGCAGCTGACATGTCCCAACTCCCTCGGTCGCGTGGGCGGACGGCTGGTCCGCGAGTCCTGCCGTACTCTCGCGGACCCGACCGGACTTGTCACGAGCCTCGCGTGATTCGTGACAGGACGTCTGGAATGTCGCCGAGGGACTGCACCACCGCGTCGGGTTTGCCCTCGGTGTGGCCGACCTGCTCCGGCGGGATGTCGCTGTGCGGGACCCAGACCGTCCGCATGCCCGCGTTGCGCGCACCCCAGATGTCATCGAACAGCCGATCGCCGACGTAGACGCAGGCCTCCGGGTCGTGGACACCGATGGCCGCGCGGGCAGCGGCGAACGCCTCCTCGTGCGGCTTGGTCCAGTCGATCTCGCTGGTGTAGACCCGGCCGTCGATCAGATGGAGGACGCCGTCGCGGTCGAGGATGTCGTCGTGCCAGGCCGCCGGCCACACCGTGTTCGACAGCAGCCCGATCGCGAGTCCCTCGTCGCGCAGCCGCTCGAGCAGCGGCCGCACCTCCTGGTCGGTCCAGGTGGCCGGCTCCCACCAGGCGCGGTAGGCCGCGATCCGCTCGGCGGTCAGCTCGAGGCCGACCAGCTCGCAGATCTCCGCGATGGTGGCGCTGCGATGCTCGTCACGGGCTCGTGCCCACAGCTGACTCGCTGCCGCATGGAGCGCTGCGGTCGCGGACTCGGCGTCGTGGCCGGTCGGCAGGTCACCGATCGCCGCGATCGTGCGCCACTCCGCCACGTAGTCGACCGTCCGCCACGGCGTGAGCGTGCCGCCCCAGTCGAAGATGACCGCCTCGATGTCGGCCATCCGATCAACCGGCCACGGTCGCCGCCACGGTGTCGACGGCGTCGGCCACCGGCACCGAAGCGCGGTCGCCGCTGGCCCGGTCACGCACCTCGATCACGCCGTCGGCGAGGTTCTTGCCCACCACGACGATCGTCGGGACGCCGATCAGCTCGGCATCGGCGAACTTGACGCCCGGCGACACCTTCGGCCGGTCGTCGTAGAGCACCGTGACGCCTCGACTTTCGAGCTCCGACGCGATCCGGTCCGCCTCGGCGAAGGCCGCCTGGTCCTTGCCGGTCGCGACGATGTGCACGTCGGCCGGCGCGACCTCGCGGGGCCAGATGATGCCGTGCTCGTCGTGGGAGTTCTCGACGATGGCGGCGACCGCACGGGACACTCCGACGCCGTAGGAGCCCATCGTGACCGTGACGAGTCGGCCGTTCTCGTCGAGCACCTTCAGACCGAGCGCGTCGGCGTACTTCGTCCCGAGCTGGAAGATGTGGCCCATCTCGATACCGCGCGCCGCGATGAGGGTGCCGCCGCAGTTGGGGCAGGGGTCGCCCTCGCGTACCTCGGCCGCCTCGATCACGCCGTCGCCCTCGAAGTCACGGCCGGCGACCAGGTCGAGCACGTGGCTGCCCTCGACGTCGGCGCCGGTGATCCAGCGGGTCCCCGACACGATCCGGGGATCGAGCAGGTAGCGGATGCCGGAGGTGTTCTTCTCCCCAAGCACGCCGGGCCCGATGTAGCCCTTGGCGAGGCTGGGGTGGTCGGCGAAGTCCGCGCCCTCGAACGCATGCACCTCGGCCGGCTCCAGTTGGGCCTGCAGCCGCTTGAGATCGACCTCGCGATCGCCGGGGATTCCGATCGCGAGCGGCTCCCGCTTGCCGTCGGGGTGCGCGACCCAGACGACGACGTTCTTCAGCGTGTCGGCCGCGGCCCAAGGCCGGTCGGCACGGGGGAACTTCGCGTTGAGGTGATCGACCAGCGTCTCGATCGTCGGCGTGCCGGGCGTGTCCTCGGCATGGGCGGCGGGCGCGTCGTCGAAGGGCACCGGATCGGGCACCGGCACCCGGACCGCCTCGACGTTGGCGGCGTAGTCGCAGTTGCTGCAGCGCACGTAGGTGTCCTCGCCATTCTCCGCCACGGCGAGGAACTCCTCACTCGCCGAGCCGCCCATCGCCCCGGACATGGCGGCGACGATGACGTACTCGAAGCCGAGCCGGTCGAAGATCTTGATGTACGCCTCGCGATGCGCCTCGTACGACTTCAGGAACGCCTCGTCCGAGACGTCGAAGGAGTACGAGTCCTTCATGACGAACTCGCGACCGCGCAGGATCCCGGCCCGGGGACGCGGCTCGTCGCGGTACTTCGTCTGGATCTGGTAGAGGCTCAGCGGCAGGTCCTTGTAGGACGAGTAGAGGTCCTTGACGAGCAGCGTGAACAGCTCCTCGTGGGTGGGACCGAGCAGGTAGTCGGCGCCCTTGCGGTCCCTGAGCCGGAAGATGCTGTCGCCGTAGTCGACCCAGCGGCCGGTGGCCTCGTAGGGCTCGCGAGGGATCAGCGCCGGGAAGTGCACCTCCTGCGCGCCGATCGCGTCCATCTCCTCACGGACGATCCGCTCGACGTTGCGCAGCACCCGGTAGCCCAGCGGCAGCCAGGAGTAGATGCCCGGCGCGGTCCGCCGGATGTAGCTGGCGCGCACCAGGAGCTGGTGGCTCGGGACCTCGGCGTCGACCGGATTCTCACGCAGGGTCCGGACGAACAGCGACGACATCCGCAGAATCACGACAGCTCCTCAGGTGTGAGTACTTGACGTCGCGAGGATATCGACCGCTCCCCCGGGCCCGCCGCCGAGTTTCTGGATTGGCACCCGGTCAGCCGCTCCACCCCATCATCGTCAGACCGTCCTGGCGGGCGCCGAGGCTGTAGACGTCGTGGCGGACGCTGGCCAGGGCGGCCCGGAGGCTGGGCCGCAGCGCAGGAGGGGTCTTCGGGTTGTGCAGCGCGGCTGGGACGTCCAGCACCCGCATCGGCCCGCCCTCGTACGGCGTGATCATGGTCGGCAGGAACTGCGCCTTGTCGACCTCGAACCGGCCGTTCGGCTGCTCGACGAAGGTGAACTTCACCGTGACGCCGCGATAGGTGTTCGGAATGTCGGTCTCCTGCTGGGCGATGAAGTTGCCCAGCCCATACGCGACCCAGGTGCCGTGGACCACGTCGAGCGGCTGTGGCACGTGGGCGTGGTGGCCGTAGACCAGGTCGATGTCCGGGGACTTGGTGATGTTGTGGACGACCTCGCGCTGGAAGCTGTCCGGCTC